>CBQWHS010000071.1:0-10900 GCA_967728665.1 uncultured Chryseosolibacter sp.
GCATCCCGATAATAGCAGCGCATTAACGTCTGTTGCAACCGCTGGGCTACCTGCTCTGTGATCTCATGTGTCACAAAGGGGTTGCCATCGCGATCTCCCCCTGGCCAGAAACCAATTTTTATCAAGTCGAAATTTTTCCAATTCTCCTGGGTAATCTGTAAGCCATTCATCAGCTTCACAAGAATTTCGGGAATCACTGGATAGAAAACATTCTCCAAAAACCACGAAAGACTAATTGCCTCATCATAAGGTGTTGGTTTCTCCCGGTTGATAAACGCAGTTTTGCCAAGTTGCCGCAGCAGTAAATTGATGTGCTCAAGTCTGCCTTCACGAATCGCTTCCTCAAGATCATTTAAGATTGCCAGCACGTTACCCGGATAAAACTGTGTTGGATGTGCTGTGAGCACGATCCTGACACTGAAATCTTCGAGTTTCTTTTTAAATGCTTCAGTTAAACCTTCAGCAGCAGTTCTCAGTAACAGGCCCGCGATGGTTCCCTTTCCATTAACGTCATTTATTTTGTCAAACGCCGAATCTTCAACGGAATCAAAAAGCACAACTTGCCTTTCAGCGTATTGAATGAAATTAAATAGCAAACCAAATTGCTCTTCCTTAGAAGCGTTAGGGGTGAAATCCTGAAAGAATTTTTTAATGATCGATCGAGGATCTTTTCCTTTCGCAAACCCAGCTTCACAGGCTTGTTGCAGAAGTGGAAGAAGCGTACCCGTACGATAGATTCCGGTGTAGGGTAAGTTTAAAAACAGGCTATTGTAAATGTGATAGCGTGTAGAGACGGCATCCGAATAGTTGGCAGACATGATTGGTTGTAGATGATTCTACAAATTTATCAAATAGCCGTCCTTTTAGAGGTTTTTGCGGTGATATTCTAAATCTTTTTTATGGAAACGATTTCAATTACGGGCTTTTCAAAAAACAATATTTCGAGTTGAGATTATTAAAAAGTAAAAACGCCAGAGTCACCTCAGGCGTTTCATGAATTTCAAATCAGAATACTATTTCACTACTTCACCTTTGATGGTCAACCGTGCGATCCCGTCCTCGGTATTCGCATTCACGGTAACAGTTTTTGTGAATTGGCCAACATTCGCTGCATTGAATGTAGCCTTCACAAATCCTTTCTCCCCGGATTCGATTGGTTGTTTGGTGTATTCCGTCACGGTACATCCGCAGGAAGCTTGCACGGTTGAAATGATCAACGGCACTTCACCGCTATTCGTGAAAGAGAACTCATACATAACGGGTACTCCCTGTTTTATTTTCCCAAAGTCATGCTCCGTTGCTGTCCATTTGAATGCAGGAGCGGGTGTAGCAAAATTTACTGCTGGTTTATTAAGGGCAAGCTGTTGTGCAACCACAAGCGTTACAACTGCCAGCGACAAGGTGATTAGGGCAATTCTTTTCATAGCTAAATAAGTTATTGTTAATGATTATTTTTACTTGTTCGAACGATACAAAAGTGCAAGAGGAAAACGGTTTTCGCTGTTAATGATTATTCAATAATTGTTAATGAGATGTTAAACTTTTATGGGGGTTTTAGCTTTGTTGTACTTTTATTACGTTAACTGTCTGGTACAACATGTTACTCGTATACAAAAATAAGGTAACGCGTTCCAAATGAAAAATTCAACTATCCGTTTTATTGTAATACTTGGTACGCTATGTATTGTTGGCATTACAATTACGCAATTGTATTGGGTACGGAGAGCCTTTGATTTGAAGGAAGACGAATTTGAACGAACCGTTAATGCAGCACTTTTTAATGTAGCAAACCAGATTTTCCATATTAACAACACGCCATCTCCAGCGATGAACCCTGTAAAGCAGGTTTCAACAAATTATTTTATTGTAATGGTGAATGGCGATGTCGATGCCAATCTCCTGGAATTTCTTCTGCGGTCTGAATTCGAGAAAAGAAGCATAGTCGCAGATTTCGAATACGGAGTCTATGACTGCACGAGCAAAAAAATGAAGTATGGCGATTACGTTCCTTTGCAAACCGCGAAGGAAAAAGTTACCAACAAAAAATTACCGGCCTGGAATCAGTACGCATATTACTTCGGAGTTCAGTTTCCAAATCGCGAAGCGCACTTGATCAATCAGATGGGGATCTGGTCTTTCTCTTCAATCGTATTGCTCTGTGTCATCGTATTTTTCGGATACACGCTTTTTATTATCCTGAAACAAAAACGCTTGTCAGAGATTCAGAAAGATTTTATCAACAACATGACGCATGAGTTCAAGACTCCAATTTCCACGATTGCAGTTTCAACTGAAGTTTTAAAAGATCCCGGCATCGTCAATCAGCCGGAGCGTCTTCTCAATTACACGACAATCATCGAAAAAGAAAATACTCGTCTTCGTCAGCAAGTTGAACGCGTTCTGCAAATGGCGAGACTGGACAAGGATGACATCGGACTAAAGAAAGAATTGGTTGACGTTCATCAAATCATCGAGGACGCTATCAAAAATATCGCGGGTGCTCTTCATGAAAAAAATGGCTCGATCTCTTGCAACCTCGGTGCAAAAGTTCATGCCATCGAAGCTGACCGACTTCATCTGACGAACGTGCTGTATAACTTAATTGACAACGCGATAAAATATTGCAAGACATCACCGCGCATCGTTATCTCCACGCAAAATTCCGGTAAGGGGTTATTGATTCAGGTGGAAGACAACGGCATTGGAATCAGCCCGGAAAATCACAAGCGCGTTTTCCAGAAATTCTATCGTGTTCCTACGGGAAACGTTCATGACGTGAAGGGGTTTGGAATTGGGTTGAACTATGTCAAGACGATCATTCAGGCGCACAAAGGCAATATCAAACTCGAAAGCGATTTAGGAAGAGGAAGTGTTTTTCAAATGTCACTACCCTTGTAACAGATTTCTGCATGGAACAATCGAAGAAAATTTTGCTCGTTGAAGACGATCCGAGTTTGGGGTTTGTCATTAAGGATAATCTTTCAGTGAAAGGTTATGATGTGACGTTGTGTAAAGACGGAGACGAAGGTGAAGATGCTTTTCACAACAAAACATTTAATCTCTGCATCCTCGATGTAATGCTTCCAAAAAAAGATGGCTTTACTGTGGCGCGCAACATTCGCCTGGTAAACAAAGAAGTTCCTATTTTATTCCTGACTGCAAAGTCCATGACGGAAGATAAACTCGAAGGGTTTAAGACAGGTGGCGACGATTACATAACCAAACCATTCAGTCTCGATGAGTTGATATATCGCATTGAAGTTTTCCTTCGGAGAAGCAATGGAAAGAATTTGTCGGACGAAAAACTGTATCACGTTGGCAATTTTACGTTTGACCCGTTCAATCTCACGTTGAAAAATTCAAACTCCGAAAAAACGCTTACTCAAAAAGAGGCTGAGGTGTTGAAATTACTTTTTCAGAACCGCGACCGTGTTTTGAAACGAGAAGAAATTTTGAAAAAGGTGTGGGGCGACGATGATTATTTCATGGGGCGTAGCATGGATGTGTTTATTTCGAAATTGCGAAAATATTTAAAAGAAGATCCTGCAATCCAGATTGTCAATTACCACGGCGTGGGTTTCAGGTTGGAAATGCGGCCATAGAAATACAGTTTAAACGCATAGGGAAACTCCAAGTGCAAAGAAAAGATAATTAACCGCCTAGGGCTTCGTGATCCTCGGTGCTTCTCTGCATATCTCGCCGAAACCGCATTCCTTCACATTTAGACTCTTGGCTGATGTCTCAATCAATAAGCACTATGGTAATTTAAACTCTTCTCGTCCTTTGTGTTAAAAATATGGTGCAAGTTTTATTTGAATAACTCCCGCAACACATGCAACGATTTTAGCTCGCCGAAATTTTCAAGGTGGCTTGCGTAAAATTTGATCAGCAAATCCAAAACATTTCTTCTTTGGGCGTTAGAAACATTCAAGACGTTATCATAATCTGCGGAAAGCAACTGTCTCACACTCTCTTCCGTTTCATCGCTCGTAATATTTCCACCGATTATCTCATTCACAAACTGGGGACCAAAGCCCAGGTGGCGGCTCAACTTGATCATAAAGATCAAATGAGAATCCTGATAATTAATTTCGAGCTTGTCAATCGTAATCAGCGACTGCGTGAGGAATTCAAAAAGCTCCTGGACATGACTTTCTTCTTTCACAGTCTTGTTCAGCAACTCCGTGATAAAAATGGCGATGGTCGATTTTTTAATGTCTGAAGTTAGTGATTGATAGGGATGAAAACACTGGATCTCTTTTATTCGCTCAAGATTTGCGTTCGGGCGATGGTACACAACGAGGTTCAGCAATGTGAGCGGCTGATAAAGTGCAATTTTGTTTTTCGCTGTTTTGCTGCGGACACCATTCACAATATAACTCTGCAATCCAAACACCTCCGTAAAAATGGAAACAATAATCGAAGTCTCACCATACTTGGTCAGCCTGAACACAATCCCGCGCGTTTTTTGAATCATGAGTAAGCGCTATTTTTTCCTGCTTCTCATTCCTTCGTTAAAGGCTTTCCGACTTCGGGCTTCATATTCGTTCTTTTCGCCTAGAAGAACTTGATGGTCATCTTCAGAAAGGCGAAAAGAAAATGACGCAAGCTCTCCTGTCTGGGCGCATATCGCGTGCACCTTCGTCACGAACTCAGCAACAGCCAACAAATTTGGCATTGGACCAAAGGGTTTTCCTTCAAAATCCATATCGAGGCCTGCCACTATTATTCGCTTTCCCTGATTGGCGAGCGTGTTACACGTATCAACAATTGCATCATCAAAAAATTGTGCTTCATCTATTCCCACTACATCACAATCTCCGGCAAGCAACAAGATATCATTAGCAAAGTTTACCGGCGTAGAACGTATAGCGTTTTCGTTGTGTGAAACGATTTTTTCATTGTGATAACGTTTGTCTATCACAGGTTTAAAAATCTCAACTTTTTGCTTGGCGATGATTGCCCTGTTTAATCTTCGGATGAGTTCCTCAGTTTTGCCTGAGAACATGCAGCCACAGATCACCTCAATCCAACCCGGATGTTCTCCTCTCGATTTTCCACCTAAGTTCGGCTCAATAAACATGTTGCAAAATACAAAAATACGTCTGCCTACGGTTATTCCTGGTTATAATCAACATGAGGCAATTTATATTCCTCGGCTATGGCGATTGTAACATCTCCTAACGTCCGCGTTTGGCAACAAAGCCTTTCGTCATCTTTCAGTAAACCCTCTTGTCGATATCTCCTCTCAGCCGGTGTCACATGACTTAGATTTTCCATCCCCGAAAGCACTATGCATTTGCAGGTTGTACAACGCCCCTTGCCACCACATGAATGCATCCAATCGAGTGAGGCGTCCTGAAAATGACGAAGCAGAGACTTAGAGAAATCTTTTACCTCTAAAACTTTGGTTGCCCAATTGGAAATGACAATCCTGGCTATCTTTGCGTTATTCGGTATGGACATTGATCCAAGAAAAATTAACTTTATAGCGATCTAATTACGGAACAAATCTGACTGTTAAAAGACATGGATGAAAAGATTAGCCTGGAAGCCATTACGTTGTACGGAGATTCGTATGCGGAGAAAATTACGAAAGCTTTCTTTTCCTCGAAAGAGTATATCACAGGTCCGGAAATTCTGAAACTATCGGAAGTGCACCAGATCAACCTCTTTGTTATCCGCGAACTCTTTAAAGCCTGGAAAGAAGAGAACAAAAAATCACGCAGCTCTTATTTTGATTATGAGAACGCTGAGGTACAGGAAGCGCTCACAAATTATATGAGCGTGCTGTCGAACCATATTTCAGTTGGGCGAGCCCATTTTTCGCCCTTGTTGAAAAAAGCTGTCAGCCAGACGTTGATGCTGATTTTCAACCCTTATGATTTTTATTCAATCATCATCACCGGGCGGAACAATAAGTTGGAGCTATCTACATTCCGTGAGGAGATTAAATACCTGAAAATAAATAAGGCGCCATTGGAAGGCATGTTGCAGCGGCTGGAACAGAAAGGCATTCAGGAAATTCCCGGCAACGAAGCGTTTGCAGTGCTCGATCATGTATTGGAAGAAGTGAATTTTGCACCGGAGGAATTGGAAGAATACATCACCAAGTTTTCCGCTGTCGTTCCGCTGGATCCATCTCGTTTCTTTGTGAAAGTGCCGGAAGAAAAATCTTATCCGACAAAAAAACCGGAAGCAGTCGAAGTAAAACCCGAACCGGCAGTTGAACAACACGTTCCCGAGCCGGTTAGCGTTCCTATTGAAAAGAAAATGGTGATTAATCAAACTCGCGAAAGCGAAGGCACAATTAACGACAGGTTGGTGAAGTCGAAGCAACCTGCAGTAATGGATAGTCTGCGGAAGATCACAAGAATAAAAGATAGTCTCAGCATCAATCAAAAATTCATGTTCACCAAAGTTCTTTTCTTTGGCGACTTTGATTCGTTTAGTCGTGCTGTGGATGAATTGGATAAGCAGTCAAATCTGGATGCCGCCTTGCATTACCTTGAAGGCTACTCCGCATCGTGGGACAAGGAGAGCAAAGAATTCCATGAATTCATGGAAATGGTTGAAATGCGTTTTAGCTAACACTATAAATAATCAACAACGGCTTCAAGCCCAATTCCGCGCGATGCCTTAACAAGGATCGTTGAATTGGAAATTGGAAACTGTTTCAGCTCCGTTAATAAATCTGCTTTCTTCTCAAAATATTTGGCATAAGGAATTTCATGAAGAGCGGGCTTGAATAACGTCCCGCAGAGATAAACTGTCTCAAATCCCTTTTGTTTTAAAAGACGGCCAATAGCCTGGTGTTCTTTTTCTGCTTCTCCTTCAAGCTCAAACATATCTCCCAAAATCAAAACTTTGTTGCCCGTTTTCATTGCTGAAATATTTTCAATTGCCGCCTCCATAGACGAAGGATTTGCATTGTATGCATCGAGAATAATGGTGTTAGTCCCCTTCTTCATTACTTGCGACCTCATGTTCGCGGGTTCATAATTGGCTACTGCCTGATTAGCGAGCGCATCATCAACACCAAAAAATTTTCCGATACACAAGGCTGCCGCAATATTTTCAAAATTATAGGCACCGATTATTTTAGTCTCAATCACATCGCCATTATTAGTCTGCACTTTTACCATCGGATCTGCTCCAATTAATTCCGCATGGTAGAAATCTGCTTTCGCAGGATAAAAGACAGGGGGTTTGTCTTTGAAGCGTTTGGCCATGTTTGCCAATATTGGATTTTGTGAGTTGATAAACACCTGGCCTTCATGTGTGAGTAAATGTTGAAACAATTCGGATTTGCCGCGAACAATATTCTCAAATCCACCAAAAGTTCCGATGTGAGCCCTACCAATGTTCGTGATAAATCCGTGCGTTGGATTAGCGATCGAACACAGGAGTTCAATTTCACCAAGATGATTGGCGCCCATTTCGATCACCGCCAATTCGATTGTGTCGTCAATTGATAAAATCGTTAATGGAACACCAATGTGATTATTGAGATTTCCCTTTGTTGCAAGTGTTTTAAATTTTTTACTGAGAACCGCATTCACCAGTTCCTTGCTCGTAGTCTTTCCATTTGAACCCGTCAGTCCGAGCACAGGAATTTTTAATTGGTTCCGGTGATATCGCGCAAGCTCCTGCAATATTGATAACACATCGTCAACCAAAATATATCGGTCGTCATTTTTTTTAAACGCCTCTTCATCGATCACAACATGGGATGCACCTTTGTTCAGTGCCTCTTGTGCAAACTCGTTGGCATTAAACTTATCGCCCTTCAACGCAAAAAAAATCGAGCCTTCGGTTATCTTTCGTGTATCCGTAGATATTTGTCTGTTCGTTAAAAAAATTCTGTAAAGCGTTTCAATTTTCATTGCCATAATATTAAATGCGAAGCCGCGTTATTGTGAATGCGCGACCTTATCTTTGAGGCAAGATAGTAAGCACCCGAATAAGTAAGTTAATAAAAAGTGAAATGCTGAAATTTTTTGCTGTCCTGCTCTTTTGTTCTTCAACGGCAGTCGCTCAATTCACATATTCTGTAGATCAAAATGTTATCGTTCATGATAAGGACGGCAAAGTTCTGAATCTTGCCTGGGCCGGCGGATTAAATTCAGCCCAATACAATACCATGGACCTTAATCTCGATGGCAAGGATGACCTGGTTTTGTTTGACCGCATGGCAAAAAAAGTCGTGACGTTTCTTCAGGCTGACGATACATGGCAATATGCACCGGAATACGAGTACTTTTTTCCGACCACGATTACGAATTGGTTGCTGCTTCGCGATTATAACTGCGATGGCAAGAAAGACATTTTTACGGGTGATGTACTCGGTATAAAAGTGTTTCTGAATACGCAGACCGGATCCACACCTTCATGGAAACAGATTCAATTTTACAGCTCGCCCGGCTCAAAAAGCGATGTCATTCTGACAAAAGGCTTCACGGGGAAAATCAACATACAACTCCAATTTGATGATCTGCCTTTCATAAATGATGTCGACGGTGATGGTGATGTTGATATATTCAATATGCGCTTCGTGGGAGGCAGCGTAGAATTTCATAAAAACATGAGTAAGGAAAAATATGGCTCTTGCGACTCGCTTGAATTTGAGCGCGTGACCCAATCATGGGGCGATGTACGCGATTGCTATTGCGGAACTTTTGCTTTCAACGACCGTGATTGTTCAACCTCAGGAAGACTCAATCATGCAGTGGGAAAAAGTTTGCTCCTGCTGGACGCTGATAACGATCAACGTCTCGACTTGCTTTTTTCGGAGGCAGAGTGCAGTTCTGTTTTTCAATTGAAAAATGAAGGCACGCTAACGGAGCCTGTAATCAACCGCTCTTCGGAATTTCCCTTAGAGGATCCGGCGCAACTCATTTCATACCCAGCCGGATATTTTGAAGACGTGGATTTTGATCAGAAAAAAGATCTGGTTTTCTCCTCAAACGATTTTTCAAAAGATGATCTCGAATCAAATCTCGCACAATCAAATATTTTCTATAAAAATTCAGGAACCAACACTGCTCCTGTTTTCACACGGGTTCAAAATAATTTTTTACAGGATAAAATGATCGATGTTGGCGATAATTCAGTTCCCGCTTTCGCGGATTATGATGGCGATGGCGATTATGATTTGTTTGTTTCTTCTAACTCTTCTGAACAGCTTACCTCACGAATTTTACTTTTCGAAAATTCAGGAACGGAAAAATCCCCCTTCTTCAAATTGTTGACGGATGATTACCTGGAATTTATAGATAACACGTTTTACAATGTTAAAATCCAATTCTCAGATATCAATGGAGACAATGCTTTAGACCTGGTATTCACTGCATCACGCATGGAAAAGTCCGGAACAAAACTTTTCTATATTTTGAATATGGGCGCGCTTAACCTTTCTCTCGACAAAAATGCAGTGGTTGAAACAGACTTTTCAATTAACTACGATGAAAATATTTATGTCACAGACATCAACCAGGATGGCAACGTCGATTTACTAGCCGCAAGAGGTTCAGGCAAACTCGAGCTCTGGAAGAACACGGGTACCACTTCAAATCTAAAATTCAGCTTGATTGATAACGATTTTATGAAAGTTAATGTCACCGGTTATAACCAAATTGTTTCCCCATTTGTGACCGACCTTGACAATGATGGCACGCGTGATCTTATTTATTCGGATGGCACGGGTCATATAAACGTCATCAGCGATTTCCAAAGTAAAAGTGACGCAACGACTGCTGTTCAAAATGTAATTTTAAATCCTTTGTCAGAGACTTCCGTGACGCAAAATCTTGGCATTAAAAGTTTTCTTACAGCTGCTAACGTATTTAACACGACACGGCCTTCCATAATTCTGGGAAGCGTTTTAGGTGGATTACTTTTCCTGAAAAGTGCGAACGACGAACCGTTGCCTGATGCACCTTCTGTAGACGTCTTTCCAAATCCACTAGAGTCGAGTAAAGTTTTGAATATTAAATCAGACCGCTCTGCGAGCGTACAAATCATATCGTCTCTCGGCAAGGAGTTTCATGGGTTCCTGGTGCAAGCCCACCAAACATTTCAGTATAAATTTCCACAACTTCAGGCAGGTGTCTATTTTTTGAAATTCAATTTTCAAAATAGGAGCCTGGTGAAAAGGGTCGTCCTGCTCTAAGTAAAATTTTTCCTGCCTTGATTTTTGTTCACAACATTTCCTGACATCTTTGCAGATGCTCAAATCAGTCGCTTTTATTTTTGATATGGATGGCGTTATTGTTGACAGCAATCCCTTTCACAAAATTTCACTTAAACAATTTTGTGAAAAGTATGGTCACGATCTTTCCGAGGAACAACTCAAGGAAAAAATTTACGGCCGCACAAATAAAGATTGGCTTGCTAATGTTTTTGGTAGCCTTGAAGAAAAACAGTTAAAGCAATATGCTGACGAAAAAGAAGCGTTGTTCCGGGAGCTTTATCAAAATGACATCAAGCCACTTCCGGGATTGATAAGTTTTTTAAAGATGCTCGACCGCGATGATTTTCCGCGCGCGATTGCAACTTCTGCACCACGCGCTAATGTCGATTTCACACTAGCAAAGACAAACACCGGAAAATTTTTTCATACGATATTAGATGAGTCATTTGTAACTCGCGGCAAGCCTCATCCGGAAATTTACACGAAGACAGCCGCAGCTTTGAAATTTCTTCCCGACCGTTGCATTGTTTTTGAAGATTCACTTTCGGGTGTTACTGCAGGAAAAAAAGCGCATTGCAAAGTTGTGGGCGTCACCACTACTCATGCACGCGAGGAGTTGTCTGAAGCTGACTACTGTATTGACGACTTTATGGGCGTTGATCCACAGAGTTTGATTGATCGGTTGTTTTAGTAAGTGTTAATGTTATT
>CBQWHS010000072.1:0-10892 GCA_967728665.1 uncultured Chryseosolibacter sp.
TGTAGTAACGCATGCTCGCTATGCTTCTCGGGCGATTGTGTATCGGATATACCGGCTCTTCATCCATCGGAAAGCCATCGCATCCACGAATGGCTTCACCAATCTGTTGCCAAGGTTGTATTTTGATTTTCCTGCAAACCGGGGAAAGTGTTGCACTGGAATTTGTTTGACTTTTCCACCTTGGAGTTGAACCAGCGCTGGAAGAAAACGATGCATACCATTGAAGAAAGGAACTGATTTCAGGACTTCTGTTCTCATAATTTTCAGAGGACATCCCGTATCTGCGATGCCGTCATCGATCATCCACCGTCTCACCTTATTAGCAATTGTAGACGACAGTTTTTTCACAACGCCGTCATGTCGTTTTGCACGAATGCCAGTCACGAGTTCATATTCATCTGCGAAGGGCAATAATTTCAGAAAATCCATTGGCGAAGTTTGACAGTCGCAGTCCATATAACCGACAAGAGAGGAGTTGCAATGATCAATTCCTGCTTTGAGCGCGCTACTTAATCCCTGGTTTGTATCAAGCTGAATAAAATGATACCGATTGTCTGAGCGACAAATATTTTCTATGCATGCTTGTGAGTTGTCTGTCGATCCGTCATTAATGAACAGCACTGAGATAGGAATTTGACACAGATCCAAAAAGGGCCGCATTTGATGCTCTAACTCGGCAAGACACTCTACTTCATTGTATAGGGGCAGCACTACAGTCAACGAATTGTTTGACGACATTGAATTTGTTTTCATTGGTTCACGTATCAATTTCTGTTCCTGATCGTCTGCCGTTCGTTTTTTATTTTGAAGTCTGGTAGCTATAGTTGCTAAGAGCGAACGGCTTTAGTGATACCGAGGGCAATCGGATGCAATCGTTTATTAAAAAGCTAAATGTTGAGGAGGATTGAGAATGTGATTTCCCAAGGTAATAGTTGCTCTACAGTTGAGAAGCGCTAAAATTGAATGGCACAAAGTTTTTGAGTGTATAAGCGTTGACCTCTTGGGAGTGGCTTTGATTTTTGGGATAATACTCTGAATTGCAGTCTGAGAAACATCCAAATAACTTGATCTGGTTAATACCAGCGAAAGGATAGGGGCTAACCAAAAGGCTGTACTTTAAACTACAGCCTTTTGTCTTTTAAGTACGAATCGGCAACAAATAAATTTAAAGTAATGGCATTGATCAGACGTTCCGACTGGCCTTCTACAGTAGGAGGCTCGTTGCTTTCAGATTTTTTTGATGATGATCGGTTTTTCACTTCGCCATGGATGCGCGGTGAAAATCTCCCGGCAACTAATATAAAGGAAACAGAAAAGAGTTATGAGATCGAAGTCGCTGTTCCGGGTTTTAAAAAATCAGACATCAATGTAGCTATTGACTCGGGCACGCTAACCATTTCGGCGGAACAAAAACAGGAAGACGACAGTAATGAGAATAATTATAAAAGACGTGAGTTTTCATACAAATCGTTTTCGAGATCTTTCAATCTACCGGAAAACACCAGTGATGAGGATGTGAATGCCCGATACGAAGATGGTGTTTTGAAGTTGTCAGTTGCGAAAAAGAAAACAGAAACCGCTAAACCAAAGCGGGCAATTCAAATTAAATAAGAGTGGAAGATCAACTCAAACCCAGACACCATGGTTCATAATAATTTTAAGAGTTGCATTGATGTTTGTAATAGTTGTGCGGCAACCTGCGAAGTTTGCGCAACGGAGTGTTTGAAAGAGGACGACATAAAATTGCTTTCACTTTGTATTTCGCTTACCAGGGAATGTGCGTTGGTGTGCGATGCAGCAGCGAGGTTACTAAGTATGGCCGGTGACAACGCCACACTGTTATGTAATGTGTGCGCAGAAATCTGCGATCGTTGCGCTGACGAATGTGAAAGATACGCGGACTTAAAACATTGCAGGGAATGTGCGATCGAATGCCGGCATTGTGCTGAGCAGTGCAGGGAAATGATTCACGAACACGCTTGAAGAGTTAAACAATTAAACGATAAAGAAAAGGCCGCGATAAACCGTGGCCTTTCTTTTTGAGATGAGTCTGCATGGAAACATTAATTTCGAATAAAAGACAGAGATAAATAATTAGCTGCAAGAAGTAAAAAATCACGAAGTAAACTGTGGAATTTTGAAGATAGAGCTGGCGTTTAAGGTCATTGCAGAACAATCGTTAAAAAAATTATTAGATTGATATTGTGTTGAAGCATTTCAAATCAAGCACGTAAACATTTACCTATGACCAGAACAGGGAAATTTATTAGCATAATTCTTCTCTTCGCATTTTGTTCCACTCAATCATTTTCTCAGACTTCGACAACGGTTGACATCTGCATTTATGGCGGCACCTCTGCGGGCGTCATTGCGGCGTACACCGCAAAGAAAGCAGGAAAATCAGTTTTGTTAATTGAGCAAGGCAAACACCTGGGAGGATTGTCTTCCGGTGGACTTGGCTATACTGATATCGGAAACAAATTTGCTGTGACCGGATTGGCCAGAGACTTTTATCGAAGAATTGGAAATCATTATGGAAAATTCGAACAGTGGATATTTGAACCCCATGTGGCAGAAGAAATTTTTCAATATTACGTCAAGGTTGCCTCTGTAGATGTGCTATACCAACATCAGATCACCCAGGTGACGAAGAATACTTCCGGCTATATTGAACAAATTACCTTGGAAAATTCTTCTAGTTTATCGAAAACTACAAAGAAGGTAATTAATGCAAAAATGTTTATCGACTGCAGCTACGAAGGCGACTTGATGGCGCGTGCTGGTGTCTCATACACTGTTGGCAGGGAAGCAAATGGACAATACAAGGAAACGTATAATGGCGTCCAGATGAGAGATAAACATCAGTTTCCCGATGGAATCGATCCCTACAAAATTCCAGGTCATCCTGAGAGCGGTTTGGTGTGGGGAATTAGTCCGGATGTGTTGCCCTCTATGGGAACTGACGACAAAAGAATTCAAGCTTATAATTTCAGAATTTGTTTGTCTGATAATCCTGCCAATAAGATTGAAATCATGCAACCTGAAGATTACGACTCAACACGATATGAATTGCTGATCCGATTGCTTCGAAAGGAACCGCAGAGGCCTTTTAATTTAATTCTTAAACCGGACTTGATGCCAAATCACAAAACGGATATAAACAACAACGGTCCGTTTTCAACAGACATGATCGGGATGAATTACAATTATCCGGAAGCATCTTATGCGGAGCGAAAAGCAATCACGAAAGCACATGAGAATTACATTAAGGGACTGTTGTATTTTATTGGACACAGTAGGAGAATGCCGAAACATTTGAAAGATGAAATGCTTCGCTGGGGTTATCCAAAAGATGAATACACGGACAACGGAAATTGGTCGCCGCAAATGTATGTGCGTGAAGCACGAAGAATGGTTGGAGCATACGTGATGACACAGTCAAACTGCGAGGGGCAAGAACGTGTTGCAGATGGAATTGGCATGGCAGCCTATACAATGGATTCTCACAATACGAGTCGCGTAGTGATTGATGGAATGGTTAAGAACGAAGGGGATGTTCAGGTTGGTGGCTTTCCACCTTATCCGATTGCTTATCGATCGATTACTCCAAAAGAATCAGAATGCAAAAACCTGTTGGTGCCTGTTTGTCTTTCAGCAACGCACATTGCTTATGGTTCAATACGGATGGAGCCTGTGTTTATGGTGCTGGCAGAATCATCCGCGTTCGCTGCTGTTCAGGCAATCGATAGAAAAGTAAGTGTTCAGAAAATAGACATGAATGCGTTGCGGGCGAAGATCAAAAATGATCCGCTTGCAGATGGTAGCACAGCAGAAATTTTGGTCGACAATGATGATGAGAAGAGCATAGTGATGGTAGGAAAGTGGACACGCGAAAAAGATTCAAAGGGTTATGGATCTTCATACTTGAAGGCAGGTTCGGCAAAAGATTTTTCAGTGAAATTCCACCCTGCCATAGTGCAAGCAGGATCTTACCATGTGTATGTCTATTTTCCACGATTGGAAGGAGCGTCAGCGGATGTGACCACCGTTATACAAGCCGGAAAAAAATCATCCAGCATTAACATTAGACCAAATGAAATTCAAATTGAAGGACAAACTTCTGGCGAGTGGGTTTCGCTGGGTAAATATGAATTCCCAAAAGGTGCCGACAGCTTCGTTGAGATCAATACGAAGGGTGCTGGTGGAGTTGTTGTTGCCGATGCGGTGTTGTTTATTCCTGAACGGAAGTGATGTTCGCCCGCCAAAGATGATAAAACGTCCAGTAAGAAGTGAAATATATTTTGAGGCATCGTGAAAGAGGAAAGGGTGATTTCGTCTCTCAATTTCTATACTCTAATAAAGTTAAAGGCAGGTTCCTGTTATGAACTGGTAATGCAGGAGTGTCTGGTGTCGTGTAGTTCTCAATAACTTCGAATCCAAAACTTTTGTAGTAATTAATGATTGTCGGATTTGCAGCCCAGGTGTCCATGCGAATTGTATTCAAGCCCTTTGACTTGATATGATCGATCGCCCATTCAAGAACCAGTCCGAAAAGCTTCAAACCTTTCAATTCTGGATTCACAACGATTCGATGAAGATAGATTGAATCACCATTATCACGTTCTCTCCAAATTATCTTATCGTGATAGTTTATGCTAAACACGATTCCGATCGTTTCATTGATGACGGCCTTGTATTGATTCTTGTTATTAATGTCTCGGACGATGGCTTCTTTGTCATAATTCCACCAGACGGGATAGCCCTTTGATTCTTGATAAGTTATGGAGTGCTCAAACAATTTATGAATGAAGGGAAGGTCAGCTAACTCAGTATTGATAATTTGATATTGCTTTGGCATCGCGAAATGACGCAGAAATTTAGCAACAGTTTTCGAATTGGCAACGATCAAAAATTCGGCAGGCGATTTCCCATTTCAATTCCCCATTCGTAGGCCATCTTCTCCGCAACTTCAACGTTTGGTTTTTCGATTTTTGTTTCGTCATTAGGCCGCCATAGCCATAAAGAATATGAATTCATAAGATTTCCGCCCGATGCCTGAATTGCGCCTTCAAACTTTTTTTGAGAGGACGCCGTAGAGCCTGCTCCCAGTGTGACGGCCACAATAATTTGATTTTCACGAACCGGATGATTCTTTACATAATTTGTTATCGCCCAGTCTGGTCGCCAATTATAAGTATTAGCGCAGTAGACAAACGCTTGGAAATTTGCTTGATCAATCTGTTCTGCTGCTGCAACAGTCATGATCTTAACGGACATGTTCTTTCCTGCCAAAGCCTTGGCAAATGACAGGCAAACTTTTTCGTCCAGATTGTAAAATGGATCCGGATCAAACACAATAAGGACCTTTTTCCCTCCAGGGCTTCCAACATTCCATTCTTTCGATGGACCAGCAAATTCTACATAGAAGGTCAACGCAGTCCAAGCGCCAACAATGATGATAGTGGTTGACAACGAGTATTTGAGCAGCTTCTTCTTTTTCATGGAGGAGTTTACTTTTGATGGAAAATATAGATGGGATAAGTGCAGACGCTGGTTACCCGTTGGATTACGCTTTTGTGGAAAAGCCTTTGCATTACGCTTCGGTGAACGGAGCATAAGGCTAAAACGTCAATCCTATTATTTAAAATGTAATCGTTAATGCCTTCTGAAATTTCGCTGGATCGGACGGTGTCGAATTTATAATCGACATCGTCATGCGTACTCTTAATGATAAACTGCAATTCAGCCAAATCGTCTTCAACTTCTTTGCCGTACGCTTCTTCCATAACCTGAAGCACTTTCAGATCGCAATTCAATGCTTTTATGAATGGTGTAAGACCTTCGAATGAAAGATTTCTTTCGCGCAAGTAGTCAAAAGCATAAACAACTGATTCAATTTCGCTGTACATGTAATCGGCAGGGATTAATAACAAAGGAGTTTTGGTTTTTAGGAGTGCGTTGTAGGCGTTACTACCGTTGAAAAATTGATACAAGTCATCAGGGCCATTTGAACCCATAACAACAAGGTCAAAATTGGTAGCTTTTTCATTGATGACTTGGCTAAGTTTCCGCGAGCTCGATTCAATTTCGGCATAGCATGAAATCTTAAATACTTTGCTCACTTGGAGAGAGAGGCTTTCAAGACTTTGAACAGCGCGATTAATAGTGCGGTCCCTTCCGGTAACGATCTCGACTGGTGCCAAGTCAAAGAGTGATTGTACGTTGAACAACGTTAGTGAGGAGTTAGTAGCATGTGCGAGCTTTGCTGCATAGGCGATGGCATTGTTTGCAACTTCCGAAAAATCGGTTGGACATAGTATTTTTTTCATGGTCGTGTTGTTTTGGAAATCGAAAAAGGCCCTTTGCTATGTCAAATATCACAACCCTCAGGCACAATGGTTCTGATGTTGGTCAATTCAAAAAATGACAATTGTCACTTACGTTGATTAAGCTTGCATAAACATCGCGTTGTACAATGGAATTAATTGCCGGATGGCATTGTTGACACTTTCATGATCTTGAACTAATGTTGGCTGATGGAACTCAATGACCGTTTTAAAGAATTTTTTGAGCCTGAACTGCTCAGGGAAATTCATAACAAGTCAAAGCAACTTCACATTAGGGCAGGGCAGACGATTATTGACATCGGCCAAACGGTTCGCATCGTGCCGATAATTATTGACGGAAGTGTAAGGATATCGAGGATAGATGCGGAAGGAAGGGAGCTGCTTCTGTATTATATAAACCCAAACGAAGGGTGCGCGATGACTTTTACTTGTTGTATGCAACAATTCCCAAGTGAAATTAGAGCTGTAGCCGAGGAAGATGTCACTTTTGTCGCGATTCCAGTTTCGTTGATGGATGAATGGATAGTCAAATTTCCAACATGGAAGGCTTTCGTCATGCGAACAATTCGAGCTCGCTTCATTGAATTGATCAAGACAATTGATCAGCTCGCATTTCAGAAACTGGATGAGCGATTGATTACCTATCTCAAAGAAAAATCGAAGCAGACTGGCTCCAGTGTTATTAATTTGTCTCACCAACAGATAGCAGATGAATTAGCCACATCGCGTGTTGTCGTTTCCCGACTTTTGAAGAAGCTTGAAAATGAGAATAAACTGCTTCTTTATCGCAACCAATTAAAGATTTTGAAAGATCTGTAACATTTGTAACTGAATACACGCTATTGAAGTCATAGGTTTGTAAGAAGTTGTTAACGATGAAAACAAATTTGAGTTCAGCTGACCGGTGCCCAAAAAAAGGCACCAAACTGTGAGGTAATTTTTAACATATGGGTTTCTTTAGAAAGCATTATCTCGTACTGATTGGAGTGACCATTGGCGCAGGTGCGGGCTACATATATTACTCTACGATCGGATGTGTCAGCGGAAATTGCCCTATAACCTCTCAGCCCGTTAACAGTACGTTGTATGGCGCGTTGATGGGCGGACTGTTATCTGCTAGTTTTAAAAAAAATAAATAAAATGTTTAACAAGTTGAAAGAAATGTTGGTTGGTAAATCGCCTGACTTCGCGGCTTTGGTTCAATCCGGTGCACAGGTAATCGATGTACGCTCCGCGGGAGAATTTGAATCTGGTCACATTAAAGGAAGTGTTAATATTCCGTTGCCGGAAATCGGAAAGCAGATCTCCAGGATCAAAAAAAATATTCCAGTTATTGTCTGTTGTGCCTCTGGAATGCGCAGCAGTTCCGCAAAAGATATTCTTCACGGAAAAGGATTTGATGTTTATAACGGAGGAGGGTGGGCTTCTCTTGAAAGGAAAATAAAGATCAAATAGTTATCAGCAACGTCCTTATCGTTGCGATTTGGCCATGGATTTTTCGGCAAGTGATAAGTATTACAAGTCATTGAATTAACTCGCGCATCGAATTCAGATTTGTGCCTTGCGAGCCATGAGCGTGTTTCGCCTTGATTCATGTTATCTGTGCGATTATTTATTGGTCCAATCCAAAACACGTTTTTTCACCTCTTCGAGAAGTTCTTGGTTAGATTTATATATGATGTTCGAGGCTACTAGTGTGTTAAGTTTGGATGTTGCTTCTTCGGCAGACAAGAGCTTAGCACTTAGCAGTTGATCAAAAATCCAAAGCATCCCATGGTATTCGATTGCCAGTTTTTTTGAAAACGTTCTGACAGGCTTATCACTACTTAGTATTGTGGCGTTCAATCGTTGCGCTGTAAAAATCACTGAAGCATCTTCCGGGGAAAGAGATCTTGGAAAATTTTGCTTTGCTATTTCGAGTTGTTCCTCGGCCGAGAGAATATGAATTGTAAGTTTGCCGGCTTGTTCGAAGGCTCTTAGAATTTCTTGCTGATTTGGGTATAGCTCGTTGATAACATCAATGGTTGTGTGAACCTCAAACTCAAGCCCAAAGAATTTGGACGTGAGTTGAAGTTCAATTACATCTATGAAGATGCATGCATCTGTCACAACTAATCTCATCAGGCAGCAAGGAACTCTGATCTAAATTCAGCTAATTTTTTATTTTTTAAAGAAGCAGCTTTGCTCATCGAAATATATTCCTCAGCAAGGGCTTTAAATAATAATTGGTTGAAACGGTTAGACTCCTCGTATCCAGGATAAGGAAATGGTTCGTCTACTCGATAACCCAAATGAGTCATCATGAACATGAACTGTTTAAAGTATGATTCAGTGATCACACTAAGATCCTTGAGCCTGTATGCGATAGCCTGGATCGAAATTCCATACTGCTGTTTAAGAGCACCAAGCTCTGGAATTAATAGTTTCGATCGCGAATAACCGATCTCTTCTTTCTTGATTGCTTCCTCTGGAAGCAACATTGCTGCAGCAAAGTAATGGCAAAATTTTTCCATCTCGTTGTGCGAGTATTGGTCAAGTGGCAAAATCAAGTGTGCGAGCTCATGCAGCGCAGTAAAACGAATCCGATCTAAAGGCTTCTTACGATTTGCTGTACCCTTATTGATCACAATTACCGGAAACGAGCCATTCACGGTGGCAGAGATACCTTCCATGCCATCGTCTTCAGTCTCAATTTCTATTACCTTGATGTGATTGTCTTCAAGTAACTCGATAAGGTTAAAGATGGGACCAGTGCCAAGAGCCCATTTCTTTCTTAGAGCAATAGCTACCTCTTCCACATCCTTTTTAGAAGTAATCGGTTTAATCTCAAAGCCAAGTTCAAACTTGGTATTGATTCCAAGAATTTCCTCCAATTCAATGTATCTGGACAAAAAGTCCCGGGTTTTTTCGATGATGCTTTTTTTCTCCTTGACGGGGAATTTTTGGTGCTTCCGGAATTCAACGTTCTCCAGGTTGACTTCTGCTTTTCGGAAAAAATAGTCGGGGCGGACACCTAAGGCTTCGCAAAGAAAGCCGAGCATTTCACTATCCGGCATGAACTCACCCTTCTCATACTTATGAAGAGCCTGCCGGGTCACCCGATTCTGGAGTCTTTCCGCCAGATCCTGCAAGGAAAGACCAGCCATGACACGGGCCGATTTAAGTCGTTCAGCAAATTGAGTCATAAGATATAGTTGTTAGAGATATAGTTTTTAGTGTTGGTGATATTACTACTGACTAAACAGGTAATACAATGAATAGGTTTACAAAAGTATGCCTAAAAACGCTATATGTCAACTTAATATGTTAATCTGTCATAGCCGGCTGACATATGGCATAAAAATGTAAAAAAGTTGAATTTTTATATAAAATTGGGAACTATTGATGCCAGCTTGTCCTTTATTCTGTTAACCGGGTGTTTGGCACAATGATTGGACAAACCTCCAAAATTTGTCAATAAAAAAGGAGGCATTCGTAGTGCCTCCCTTGACAAAGCGCCCTTAGTAGTTTTATAAGGTGGCATCCCCTGCTGGGATGACAAACGCATTTGTTTTTTCAAATGTAGTCTGATGGAGTCGATTTTCTAAAATTCGACTCCACGTCAGGTCGTTGCCATCGAGTTTTAACAATTTAACCGTTAAGCCTATGGCAAAAGACGTAAGTAGACTGAAACAAATCTTTCAAAAAACTGATGGCCGATGCCACATCTGTCACGGCAAGCTCAGTTTCCGTAATCACGGAAAAATTGGTGCCAAAGGAGGATTACTGTTTTCCAATCGATTTCCCAGTTTCTCTATTTCAGCATCTCTTAGAAATACTCGCAATTGTTCTGGCGTGGCGCGCTTTAATGTGTCATCAATAACTGATAATTGTGATAACATGGTTTCGATGATTTCGTTTGCTTTCTCTAAGGAGGTTTTCATGTTGACAATTTAAGATTCAATCAAAACTATTGGTTATGGTCGACATGCTTTAGGCTCCATTGTGCAAAACGGCACTGATGGCCCAGCCAAATTTCCCGATGCTGACTATGCTCAGCCATTTCAATATCAGAGTACAATGGCATTATCGTTTCAATATCACGGTCATCAAGTCTTCACCAAAATTCCCATCAAATAAATTTTCATGATAAAAATCAGGATTAGTAATGACCGGACTCACGAAGAATAGATGTGAAGCACGATAAGTTTGTAATCATCAGAAATTGCGAAAACAAATCATCCATGAAAGTATTCGTTTATAGTGCCCGTCCATACGATCAACCCGAACTGCAGCGAGCATCCGCCGGAAAGCATGAATTATTTTTTACAGAAAAAGCACTTAGCGTTGAAACAGCACATTATGCCAATGAATGCAAGGCTGTTGCATTGTTCACATCCGATGACGCTTCGGCCGCTGTGCTTGAGAAATTGTTTGCATGTGGCGTGCGTTATGTGGCGCTGAGATCGGTCGGTTACGATCATATCGATTTGGTCAAGGCAAAGGCGCTTGGCATGAAAGTGGCAAATGTTCCGGAGTATTCACCATACTCGGTCGCAGAGCACG
>CBQWHS010000073.1:0-10807 GCA_967728665.1 uncultured Chryseosolibacter sp.
GTTAACATGGCTCGTAAGGAGGTAATCGAAATCAGAGGAAAACAAATATTATCAGATCCAATTCAAGCTTTCTTATTTGTACAAAAAAAGAAAAAGTCCCACAATGAGGGACTTTTGTTAAACGCTGTTGATTTTATTGCTACCTGCAACCCATGATATTAATCCTGGTGAATGCTCGTCCTTCCAAAGATCAACCTTCTATCTACATGTCCGCCACCGTTGACATAGATCGTTGGTTCGCCGAAAGAATCAACGCGAAGATTCTCCGTTGTGTTTAGGTTCACGCGACCCTCGCCGAAGATGCTGGCCGTTGCAAACGCGCTTCGCATATCTTTTGTATCGATTTTATTCTCACCAAAAAGTTTATACTTCTGCTCAATCACTTTTCCTTTTTTAATGGTCAGCGCATTTTGTCCATAAAGCGTTGCTTTAAAAAATTCTGTCTTCAGGGAAGCTAGCGTGATTTGATTGTCGCCATAAGCTCGCAAATGGAATTCATCTGCCTCGATCGCATCATTGCAAACCACCTCTTGTGAGCCACGGATTTCCACTTCTTCAATATATTTATACGTTACATAGGCTGTAATCGTCACACCATTGTACATGCTACGGCGCAAGCCATAATTGAATTTATACGGACTCATTTTTTCAATTTTTCTGGCGTGGTCCAAATAAATCCGGAGTGTTTTGCCCCGAACATCAATGTTGATTTGCCCCTTTGAAACATCTTTATAGACGAGGCGAATACTTTCATGTTCACCTTTTTGAAGCACTACATTTATTCTGGGGGAAGCAATGATTTTGCTGAATGGCTTGAGCTCCTTTTGAATTTCCTGAGCGAAAAGTCCGGTGGTGACGGCTGAAAACAGGGCGACAGCTAAAAACTTTTTCATAATAAAGTCATTTATGTTGTTAAGACTGAATTATGACAACAAAGGTTGCTTTGACCCCTATTCGTTTCGCAAAGAATCTACGGGATTGCCGGAGGCGGCCTTAAGTGCCTGAAAACTAACAGAGAAAAAGGCTATGAAAAAAGTAATTGCGCCCGCCAGGATGAAAATCCACCAGGGTGGAGATATATGATAGGCAAATTGTTTAAGCCACTGGTTCATGATCCACCAAGTGATTGGCCATGAAAGGAGATTTGCAATTAATACCAATCGTAAAAAATCCTGGTTAAGACGTTTAACGATATCACTTACGGTCGCTCCAAGAACTTTACGGATTCCAATAGCTTTGCGTTGTTGATCAGCAGTAAAGGTGGCAAGCCCAAACAAGCCGAGGCAGGCGATCAAAATCGCGAGAATCGTGAAAAAGATAAACAACATTCCCACTCTTTTCTCAGACATTAATTTTTGCTCGAAATTTTTATCCAGGAATGTAAATTCAAAGGGCGCTGTGGTGGCATATTTTTTCCAAAGGTCCCGAATGAAAGGGATTGCAGTTTCATCTTTTACACGGATCGCCATTTCCCAATTCGGTTGTTTGCCCAAAACGATGGCCATTGGTTGAATAGGATCCTTTAGCGATTGAAAATTAAAATCCTTAATAATGCCAATCACCTCGCGTACTCTTCCATCAGGTTGGTCATACCCGGAAAATAATTTCTTTCCTTCGAAATCCCGGATCCCAAGTTTGTCTGCGGCTTTTTCGTTCAATATCAGCGAAAGCGTATCGGCAGGAAAATTCCTTGAAAAAAACCTTCCGTCAACCATTGAGTATCCCATCGTCTTCAGGTGATCATAATCCATCTCATAAACTGCAAGTAAAAAATCCTTTTGAGAATTTTCATTTCTGAAAATAGATTGCCAATCAACATTGGGTGGGAGTCGGTTGCAATAGCTGGCTGAAATAATTAACGGATTTTTCAACAAGTCCTCTTTGAATTTTATTCCGTTGCTGCCAAGATTTCGCGTATGCAAAAGGTTCGCTACATTTTCCTTGTTGAACCCTATGTTCATTTGCTGGGCATATTGGAGTTGATAATAGACAACCAGGGTGGCGATGATCAACCCGCTTGAAATAAAAAATTGAAACACGACAAGTACGTTTCGAATGCCATAGCTTCGAAGTTTTGCCCGCAAGTTTCCTTTAAGTACAGCGATGGGACTGTAGGTTGTCAGATAAAAAGCCGGATAACTTCCGGCAATTAATCCTGTGATCAAAACAAAAACGAAAATTCCGAGGAGAAACTGTGGACCAAGGAGTGAGTTAAACGAAATTGTTTTGTCTGTAAAATAATTAAACGGTTGAAGTACTCCCAGGAGAATAAACAGCGCAACGAACACTGCAATAATTACATACAAGTACGACTCAACCAGGAACTGCACGATAAGGCGATTGTTTTGAGCGCCTACTGATTTTCGCACGGCAACTTCCTTGGCACGGCTTGCGGATTGTGCCGTCGTGAGGTTCATGAAATTAATGCATGCGATAATCGTAATGAACGCGGCTATTGACGCAAACAAATAAATGTAATGGATGCTTCCATTTGCCTCGATCTCATCATTAAGGTGCGAAGTGAGATGAATGTCAGCTAATGGTTGCACTGAATAATTCAGTTGGTTCCCCTCTTTCTTAAATTGACCGATCGAAATATTTCGCGTTGCCTGAAGTTGAGTATCGATTTTCTGCTCGACAAGATTTTGGATTTTTTGACCAACAGTTTTTTCGTTTGCACCTGCCTTAAGTTTGAAATATGTAATCGCACGGAAAGAGACCCAGTCTTCCTGCAGCGCATCCGGCCATGAATCCATTGAAAGGATAAGGGAAAAATGGAAATGCGAAGTCGAAGGTGGATCTTTTGCAACGCCTGAGACTTTTACGGAATATCCCTGCGCCAGTTCGAGTGGTTGACCAATCGCGGAGTCGAGGTGTTCGTCCGAGTAGTTGAAATATCTCTTCACGGCGGATTCACTCATCACGACTTTACGTTCGCCATTGAGAACGTCATCTGCGCTGCCATGAATCAACTCAAAATCAAAAAACGAGAAAAAGTTTTTATCCCCCAGCAAAATATATTTTTCCGTAAATGCCCGGTCCTTGATGTGAACTGGAAAAGTTGCCCAACTCACTAATCGGATGGCGTCTTCTATTTCAGGAATCTCTTTGGTAAGAGCATTGGCAATGGGAAATCCTGTATAAATTGAATTGACTCGTTTGCCCTGAATTTTTCCGTTAAATATTAACCTGTAGACCCGGTTTCCATCGTGATGAAATTTATCAAACTGCAATTCGTCCTGCACATAAAGAAGGATGAGCAAACTGCATGCGATGCCAATGGTTAGACCTGAAATATTAATAACTGAAAAACCTCGCTGTTTGGACATGTAACGCAAGGCAATGAGTAGGTAATTCTTAACCATCTGGAATTAGGCGTCTCAATATACTGCCATATCGCCAGACATTTTAGGCGGTGCCGGGATTTTTATATTCTCGCTAGTTGTTGACTTTTCTTCGAAAAATTCTAGTGAGGTTTTACGAGTACTTGAACGTCCTTGAAAACAATTTCGCCAGTCGTGCCCGCCATCATTGCTCCAAAGATGAGGATGTACGTTGTCTTGCGCTCAAAACAAGGAATGGTTAATTCTTGAACTACATCATTCAGTTGCCCGGTAACAGGATTGTCCTCCGTTGTAAGGTGCAGTAATTGCTCAATGATAGCACCATCTTTCTGAAGAATATTGTCATAGACGCGCACTGCAATCCCAACACCTTTGTCCGCCAGGTTGGTGGAACTTAACGTGATACGAAGTTTGACTTCCGCGCATTCGGGTATATTGGGATTTAGAAATTGCCTGTACCAATATCCATTTTCAGTGGCGCTGTTATCAGCAGGACCGAGAATTCTCAAAATTTCCGAGTGCTGACCGCCATATTTTCCTTTTGACGAGTAGAAAACCCACTCTAAATCCTGTGATGTATTCTTATAAAAGGCCGGATCCACTGCAAAATTTTTGTCATAATTGATACATTGATTGGCACCTATCGCTTTGTCGAGTAATTCTGAAATGTAATAGTCTCGTTTATCTGATTCTCCTTGCCGGTAAACTTGAAATCCATTGACATCATCCGTCTGCATCAGCGACAGAGGACTGCCATCACATCGTTTGGTTTGATCATGCAGTCGCGCTAAAAATGCGTGACCGATTTCATGAAAAAAAAGATTTTCCCTTCCAGGTCGCTGATCGTTGCCCATGCACAGGCTTTAGAAATCTCAATTCTTCTTAGACCATTGCCGTCATAATTTGGATATCCCCAACCGCAATATGACTTTCCTTGCTTATCGATTTTGTCAACATCTCAGCTTGTACTTTTGAAAGATCGAGATCATAACCGCGATTTTTGGCTTCTTCCTGAAATCGGACAAGATATTTTTTTAAGTCGGGAAATGCGTCATCGTTATTGTCGTCACAGGTTAAAAGCGCCAACGAAAGAATGAACAACGAGAGAGGGAGTCTTGTTTTCATGGCTAAATTGTTTGGGTTACTGAAGTTAAGATTTTTTGCCTGAAAACAAAATGCCGTGCATTAGAAGAGAACACGTGAAATGCCGAAAACGGCAATTATTATTACGATGATGCTCTCATTTCAAAAATAGTTTTGCCCCTTTCGATGACAATCATACTTTATTCATTCCTGAGCGCTTTTACAGGATTGCCAGCAGCCGCCTTCACGGATTCGAAACTGACCGTTAACAAAGCAATTGCCAGCGCGGCAAATCCGGCGATTGCAAAAATTGAGATTGTGACGGGAGCTCTGTAAGCAAACGATTCAAGCCAGGTTGTGATGGCGTACCATGAAACAGGAACTGCAATAACAAACGCGATCACCACGAGCTTAACGAATTCACCCGACATCATTTGGACAATCTCACCTATGGAGGCGCCAAGAACTTTACGCACTCCGATTTCTTTAAACCTTCGCTCGGCCATATACGAGGACAAGCCATAAAGCCCAAGACAACAAATGATCATCGCGATTACAGTGAAAGTCGTGATCAGGCTGGAAACTTTCCGGTCTTCGTCATATTGTTTTTTTACATTCTCATCAAGAAAGGTGTATTCAAACGGGGCTCCTGCATTAATTGTCTTCCATGTTTTTTCAATGCTGGCAATGGTCTTTTCGATATTTGCGTTTTCAACGCTCACGACCATGAACTGTAAATTAACATTGGTCGGAGAGAGGAAGTACGTTAATGGAAAAACCTCATCCTTCAAACTGAGGTGATGGTAGTCTTCAATCACGCCAATGACCTCATAGGATTGTTTGCCGCTGGTATGATCGGCAAATACATATTGCCCTACAATTTCATTCGGTTCGAAACCCAGACGTTTTGCAGCCGTCTTATTGATGATCATTTTATTTTGTGAGTCTGCTTCTCTGTTTTCGGAAAAGTTTCGGCCTGCCAGTATCTTGATATTCATGTCCGGCAGGTAATTCGGTTCAACACGCATATTTTTTAACATCATCGCGTGTTCTTTATTTGAGCCTTCAGGGTAAACCCTAAAGTCGTTCCAGATTGGACTGCCAGGAAGATAATTTGTGCCTGTCGTACTTTTCACCGTTGAAATTTTAGTGAGCTCATTCTGCAGTGTGGGAAAATTGAAATGGGAACTTTCAGAACGTAGGGGCAAGACAATTTTATTCTTTGAATCAAAGCCAAGATCCTTCTCTTGCATAAAGGCGAGTTGACGTGTCGTCATCACCATTCCGCAAACCAACGTAATAGCCACTACGAATTGGATAACAACAAGCGATTTTCGAAGGAGTCCGGCGGAGTTCGTTAAAACCGTTTTGCCTTTCAAAACTTTTGCAGGTTGAAACGATGATAGATAAAGGGCGGGGTAGCTTCCGGCAACAACTCCAGTAATTACCGCTATTGTAATTAACGCACCTAAAAAGAAAATTAAATTATCGGAGTCGAAGCTGATATGTTTTCCTGTCAGTTGATTAAACAATGGAAGCGCAAGTTGTGTGATGCCGATACTGATGATAATGGCGACCATCACGATCATCAATGCTTCTCCGAGAAATTGTGTGATCAGCGAACTTCTGAACGCTCCTAAAGTCTTGCGTAACCCAACTTCATTTGCGCGCTTTGTTGCCTTGGCGGTTGATAAGTTCATAAAGTTGATACAGGCAATCAGTAAAATAAAGGATGCAATAGAGGCGACTACATAAACGTAGGTGATCCGACGACTTGATTCACCATATGAGCCGTATAGATAAATATCCTGGATTGGTTCAAGACCGAGTTGCTTCTTCATACCGAGCGCTTTCAAATCATCAGCGCCATATTTCAAAAACACTTTGTTCATCTTCGGTATAAACTCTGCCGCCGAATGTCCTGGACGCAATTTGATGTAGGAAAGTAGAAAGTTTTGGCCTGCCCATTGATCAGTCACCTCTTTGCTTCGTAGATATTCAGCCCAGCCTGAACTTGTCATCGAGACAAAAAAGTTAGCTTGGATGTCTGTGTTTCCCTGTTTTTCAGCGAGCACTCCGGTGATCTTGAAATCGCCTGTTGGTCCGCCTTGATCTACATTAATTATTTTGTTAAGCGCAGGTTCCCTTCCAAAAAGTTTCCGTGCCATCTCTTCTGTGATGACGATGCTATTCGCTTCAACCAACGCCTTCTTTGGATTTCCTTCAATGAACTTGTAAGTAAACATATCAAACAACGTTGAGTCTGCAATGAAGCCGTTGCTTTCATAAAATTGTTTGTCTTCATAGCGAATTAGATTCTGTGAAACTCCCGGCGGATTAACGAGTCGCGTGACCGCTTCAATTTCCGGGAGTTCATCTTTGATTCCCCAGACGATCGGAGCAGAGGTTGTACGCATGACTCTGTTCTCACTTGGATCTCCCATTATGGAAGTGACACGATAGATTCTTTCAGCGTCTTTATGATGGCGATCGAAACTCGCTTCATCCTGGATATACAAGGCGAGCATCAGGCAGCAGGCAATTCCAACAGAAAGTCCGGCGATATTAATTATAGAATATGCCTTGTTCCGCATCATGTTGCGAACGGCAATAGTGAAGTAATTCTTTAACATAGTTAATTGCAAAATGAATGCTTCTTCAACTACGGTGCCATCTTTACTTTTCGTGAATTTAGGTTAGAATGGGCGGTCTTTTATTTGGGAAACGCTCAACTTCGAACATCTATGTCCGGCAACGGTCATGAAAGATTTGGCGAAGAATGGTTGGTTTGCGAACTATTCTTTGTCGCGCTTGATCTTTACTTTCGCTTGCGGTCCCACCTGGATCGGCACCTTCTCGATTTCAAGATTGGCTGCTTCAATACCGTATAGCTCCTCCGTTGACAAGCTGTGATTTTTCAGAACACGGTAGCCCTGAATAATCAAGCGTTCGAAATTTGATATCTCGCTGTCCGAAGATGCCCACGAGTGCAAGATGATAAATTTGAAATCCGCCATCATGCTGTATTTGTGAAGCGCAGGATAGGGACTTGTTAAATCAATTTCACCGGCATCCGCCATTTCGTGAATGATTTTATTGAAAATGAGATTCATGCGATGATCGGTTTTGAATCCCAACTTAATTCGGACGAAAAAACATTTTTTTGGAATGATTGTGTTCACGACATACTTGCTCGTGAATGGGCTGTCCACGGTGTCAACGTGTACAAACCAAAAAACATCAGCACGTTTTGGGCGCTTCTTAAATATCGAATAGATAATGTTTGAATCGATGTAGCGTTTGCTGTCGGCCATCGCGAGATAAACGAGATTCGTTGCTTCCTTCGGAACTGTTGTGTCGGCTTGCAGATCCTGGATCATTCCAACGTAATGTTTCAAATCGACAAACTCAGTGTGCCGGTCGCGCAAGCGCCTTGCACGAAGCAGGATATACATCATAATAAAAAATAGCGATGCTATTGTGAAGGTGAACCATCCACCATGTGCAAACTTGTTCAGGTTTGAGATCAGGAACGCACCTTCAATTGAGAAAAATAAAACGCCCAGTCCGATTGATCGCCACGTAGACTTCCTTGTTACGGAGAAGTAGTATACCAGAAGCGAAGTCGTCATCAGCATATCAAAAGTGATAGACAAACCATACGCACCTTGCATTTGTTTCGAGGCTTTAAATATCAACACCACTAAAATGCAACCCAGCATCAGAATCCAATTAATGGAGGGAATGTATATCTGGCCCTTAAGCTGGCTGGGATAACGCACACGTGTCGAAGGCCACAGCTTAAGTTTCATAGCCTCATTCACCAATGTAAATGTTCCTGAGATCAGTGCCTGACTGGCGATAATAGTCGCCATGGTCGCCATGATAACTCCAAAAATCAGCAACGACTCAGGAATGATTTCGAAAAATGGAATTTTATCACCGAGATAACTACCCTGATGTTCGAGTAGCCAGGCTCCTTGTCCAAAGTAACTTAACAATAATGCGATCTTCACGAACGTCCACCCAGCGCGGATGTTTTGCTTTCCAACGTGACCAAGATCGGAATACAATCCTTCAGCTCCCGTTGTACAAAGAAAAACAGCGCCCAGGATCCAAAAACCTTTCGGATATTTAATGAGAAGATCAAATGCATAAATAGGATTCAATGCCTTTAAAATCTCGGGACGCTCAGTTAAATGAAGACAGCCTATCACGGCAATAAACCCGAACCAAACCAACATGATAGGACCAAACGTTCTTCCAACAACACCACTTCCAAATTGTTGGAACACGAACAAAAGAACAAGGATCACGATCACAATGGTAATGATCGTCTTATTCGAAATTTCAGGATCAAGCGTACGCAATCCTTCTATGGCGGAAGTAACGCTGATCGCAGGTGTGATAAAACCGTCAGAGATAAGAGTAGCGCAGCCAATGATCGCCGGAAAAATTACCCACTTCGCCTTGTATCTTCTCACCAATGCATACAACGCGAAGATTCCACCTTCACCTTTGTTATCGGCACTCAACGCCAGGTATACATACTTGATTGTAGTTATTAACGTGATCGTCCAAAAAACGCAAGACAATCCGCCGAAGATCAGGTCTTGCGTGATCAAGTGATCATCAACGATGAAACGAAACGTGTAAATAGGTGACGTTCCAATATCGCCGTAGATGATACCGAGAGAAATTAGGACACCTGCTGCCGAAAGTGGATTGAGATGTTTATAACGATTTTCAGTCATTTTTATTGAACTCCGTCTTTTGGACGGGCAATAATTAGTCTATTGCTTTTGTCGTATGAAAAGTAACTGGTCAACCAATTAATGAATACGAAAAATTTATTTTTAAATCCTATTAGCGACATCAAATGAACGAACATCCACACAAACCAAGCAAATACTCCCTGAAATTTAACCGTCTTCAGGTCAACAACAGCCCTGTTTCTTCCAATAGTTGCCATCGAACCCTGGTTATTATATCGAAATGGTTTTAAACTTTTCTTTTCAATTAGTCGGTAAATATTTTCAGCCACCAGCTTTCCTTGCTGCATTGCCGGAGGGGCCATCATGGGGTGTCCGTTGGGATAGTCCGGATCGCCTTCCATGAGCGCAACATCTCCAATCGCGAAAATATTTTGGTATCCATTTACACGATTATAGGCATCTACTTTTATACGACTACCTTTTCCTAACGCTTCCGCAGGAATGCCGCCAACGATATTTGCCTTTACTCCTGCGGCCCAAATCAGTGTTCTCGTAATTAATTTTTGGCCATTGCTGAAAAGAACTTCAGTTCCATCGTAAGATTTTACTGCAGTGTTGAGATGAACATGCACGCTCATTTCTTCAAGATACTCTTTCGCTTTCTGTCCGGCAACGTCGGACATACCGTTGAGTAATCTGGAAGTCGCTTCAATAAGGTGAATGTCCATTTGACTAACATCCAGTTCCGGGTAATCCTTTGGAAAAATATATCGTTTTAATTCTGATAATGCACCAGCAAGTTCAACACCTGTTGGTCCTCCACCAACGATAACGAAATCCATGAAACTATTCATCACTCCATTATCGCTGGTAAGCAATGCATTTTCGAAATTCTGAATGATCAGGTTTCGAAGCTTGATAGCATCAATAATAGTCTTCATCGGATGTGCATTTTGCTCCACATCTTTCATTCCATAGAAATTTGTTTCCGCTCCGCTGGCAATCACCAGGTAATCATATTTTACACTGCCGATAGAAGTCTCGATACAGTTGCTTTCCGGCCTGATCATTTTTACTTCACCAAGCCGAAAGAAAAAATCCTCTGATTTTTTAAAATGCCTGCGAAACGGAAAAACAATGGAGCTAGTTTCGAGAGCAGAAGTTGCTACCTGGTACAACAGCGGCTGAAAGCAATGATGATTAAATTTGTCGAACAATACAGTTTGCGTCTTCCCATCACGTAGGCCTTTCACTACTTCGATCCCGCCGAAACCTCCACCAATAATGATTACTCGAGGTTTGCCCAGGTCTGCAAGACGCGTTTGCGTATTAATTAAATTGGGCATTTGACTTTTAGCTGTAACCCTTTTTTTAAAATTGTGCCAAATTTAAAGGCGTTATCACAATACCAAAAACAAATCACCGGAATGTTGGAATAAGGCCTTTTTTACCCTGGTAAAGGGCGATAACAAATATTTGTCCTTCGAAAGGTCGTTCTCTTCTAAATCAGCTATTTTTGCCGTGTTAACCCCTATAAAATCTAGGAATTTATGATCAGAAAGCTGTTTTATGTTCTGCCCGTGGTTGCTGTTTTGATGGCATGCGAGAATACGGAAAAAGAAGCGCTGCAGAAACAAGTCGATTCGCTGAATCTTGAACTGCAAC
>CBQWHS010000074.1:0-10799 GCA_967728665.1 uncultured Chryseosolibacter sp.
GAAAGGAAATTTCCATTCAACGATTTCATCCCTGGATTTTTTCAGGAGCAATTCAAAAATTTGAAGGAGAAGTTCTGGACGGAAATTGGGTTGAAGTCAGTGATTTCAAATCAAACATTCTAGGGTATGGACATTATCAAAACGGTAGCATTGCAGTCCGAATGCTCTCATTCGCTAATACTTCACCGACATCCACGTTCTGGAACGATCGAATAGCAAAGGCACTTGCTTTGCGCATAGCGTCCGGGTTGCCGTCAGATGAAACAAACTGCTTTCGTCTCATTCATGGTGAAGGTGATGGACTGCCAGGTTTGATCATCGACTATTATGATGGTGCTGCAATCATTCAAGCCCATTCTGCGGGAATGCACAATGACCGGCTAACAATTGCGTCGGCAATACAATATGTGCTGCCAAATATTAAATCAATTTATTACAAGAGTCAGGGCACGCTGCCTGGCAAAATGCGCGATGAAAAACTTGACGAGTATCTGCTGGGCATGGGAGTGGTGCCACACATCGTATTCGAAAACGAAAAGAAATTTTATGTGGATTGGGAAGAAGGGCAGAAGACTGGTTTTTTCCTCGATCAACGCGACAACCGAAATTTGCTGGGGGAATTTTCAAAAGACAAAAATGTATTGAACACATTCTGCTATACTGGCGGATTCTCTGTCTATGCGTTATATGCTGGCGCTGCCGTTGTTCATTCGGTCGATTCCTCCGAAAAAGCAATTGCGTTAACGAAAAAAAATCTCGAGTTAAATGGATTTCAATCTCAACAACATCAGTGCTACGCAATCGATACGTTTGACTTCATTAAGGACAAACAAAATTTTTATGATGTGATTATCCTGGATCCGCCCGCATTTGCCAAACACAGAGATGCACGGCATCAGGCGGTTCGCGGTTATCAGCGACTCAATGCCGAGGCGATGAAGATCATTAAGCCGGGTGGAATAATTTTCACTTTTTCGTGCTCGCAGGTTGTCGACAGACAATTATTTTATGACACGATCGTCTCTGCAGCGATCCAGGCTGGAAGACAGATTAAAGTTCTTCATCACTTGTCTCAGCCTGCGGACCATCCGGTTTCGATCTTTCACCCGGAAGGTGAATATTTGAAAGGCTTAGTTTTGTATGTGGAATAACTGATTTACACTTCTTCTAAAAGTGTCTGAAATACGACATGCTTATTACTGAACTTCTGGCGATGCTCCTCAATTAAAACAGGAGCGAAGACCTCCAGGTACTGCTGAACATGATCAATCGATTCTGCAAAATATTGAATGCTGTAAGAAATCGTTCCGTCTTCCTGATCGTGTAGTACTTTGTAAAATTTCGAGCTTACAAACATTCCTGTTTTCATAACGTCAGGCATGTGTTTTTCTCTTATGTACTCGAGCCATTCGGATTCAACATCTCTGTCAATTCCGATCGTTACATTATATAATAGCATCGGTCAACTTACTTTTCGTTATTGATAACAATCAGCGCTGTCTCGCTCTATTTCCAAACCATTTCTTCTTCTTTCTCACACCGGAATTTTGGGTTGGAGACGGCCTGTTTCCATTCGATGTTTGCCTCGCTGGGTGCGCAGGAACGTCACTTACGAAAGGATGGTCCTTCACCACTGGAACAGTTTTACCGATCAGCTTCTGAATGTCATGGAGGAAGGCCCTTTCCTCCGAATCACAAAATGAAATTGCCATGCCACTAGCGCCTGCTCTTCCGGTCCGTCCGATGCGATGAACATAGGTTTCCGGAATATTCGGAATCTCATAATTCACAACGAATGATAAATCATCGATGTCAATACCACGTGCAGCGATATCAGTTGCTACCAAAACTCTCAACCTTCCATCCTTGAATGTTGTCAGCGCGTTCTGTCTCGCATTTTGCGATTTGTTTCCATGAATCGCCAAGGCTGACACACCAACTTTTGTCAAATCTTTCGCAAGTCTGTCGGCTCCGTGCTTTGTTCGTGTAAAAACCAACGCTGACACGATCGAAGAATCGCGAAGGATCGTGGTCAGTAATTTTTTCTTATCGTTCTTTTCAACAAAATAAACTGATTGCTCAACCCGCTCAGCCGTAGATGAAACGGGCGTTACGGCAATCTTTGTTGGATTGCTCAAGATTGAATCTGCAAGCGACTGAATTTCTTTTGGCATTGTTGCCGAGAAGAACAACGTCTGACGCTTAACCGGAAGTTTGGCTATGATTTTTTTAACGTCATGAATAAATCCCATATCCAGCATTCGGTCGGCTTCATCAAGAACAAAAATCTTAATGTGATCAAGCTTGATATATCGCTGATCAATCAGATCCAGCAATCGTCCCGGTGTTGCGATTAAAATATCAACACCATTTCGCAGTGCATCGGTTTGAGCTTTTTGTGAAACTCCACCAAATATGACCGTGTGTTTTATTTTCAAAAATTTACCATACGCATGGAAGCTTTCACCAATTTGAATGGCCAGCTCGCGTGTAGGTGTGAGGATCAATGCCTTAATTCCGGCAGGACCCTTTTTGTAAAGTTCATCTTCATGCAGGATTTGAAGCATGGGAATAGCAAACGCTGCCGTTTTGCCTGTGCCCGTCTGGGCGCAGCCGAGGACGTCCTTCCGTTGTAAAACTAATGGTATGGCTTGTTCCTGTATGGGTGTTGGTGTTGAATATCCTTCTGATTTTAACGCATTAAGAATGGGCTGAAGAATCGCTAGTTTTTCAAATGACATGAATAGTGTTTTTGTTTTAAGCCTGAAACAGGCTCTGTTCAGGGTGTGAGTCGCAAAGATACGATTTTAGTTGCTCTTAATTCAGAACAACTGCTTTATCCGTTGAGTTCGATTTCGAAATGTAAAACTCTCGCCGGTTCGTAATCCGATCATTGTTTTGCCGATTGGCGCCTCGGGTGAAATAACAAAGTATTGCCGGTCATTGAGCTTCACTCCACCAATGCTGATAGCAAAGTAGTAATTGGCTTGATCGGTAACGACTAAACTTCCAAGTTGAATCGTGTCTGATTTTGTTTCGGGACTAATCTTTTCCAGTTGAGATTTTAATCGCAGGCTTTCCTTCAACTGAGTGTTATTTTGTTCGATGTCAATCTGCATCATTGCACGTCCTGTTTCATACTTATCACCGGAACTGCTTTTGGTATCTTCATTAGCGGATTCCTGAGCCGATTGGATTGCTTCCCTGGAATTGGCGATGCGTTGTGCCAGATATGTGGCGCAATACTCATACAGCATTCGTTTTATTTCTTCCATGATCTCTTCAGAGAAAAAATTTACACCTGACTTACATAATCGCGCAGATACTCAAAGTGCTTAGTCAAGTCCCCATTTTGAGCAATCGTGGCGCGCGAAATTACTTTTTCTTTATCGTCTCCGATCAACAAAGGGAGCACCCGATCAATGAGATCACGGCCAAATTCTTCGGAGGCGCTTCGAGGAAGTTCACAGGGCAGATTGTCAATCGCCATGACCGTAACAAAACTATCGGAGCTTAAGGGAGGTTTTACGGAATCTGTTTTTGGATCAAAATCATAAATGGGATCAACAATGGTTGAAGCTTTTTTTGTGCTGGGAATTGATCCGTTGATATCGCAAGTAATGTCTGCAATAACTTTTATTCGAAAAGAAGAAGAACGCATCGTTTCGGTCGAGAATAAGACAGGAGCTTTTGGATTCCAGTAAGCCCCTGCCAATAGCATATCTGCAACCTTTGCGAACTCCGTGAAATATGATTCATACAATTCTGGATTAATATGAAATTCCTCACGATTGAAAACTCCTCCATCTTTTCTTCGATGATATTCAGCACTTGTTAACTGAACGTATACTGGCTCATCAAATATCTTGTCCAGGAAATCGGTCGGGTTCACTTTTCGTATTCCAGCGCTGTCCAATGTTTCCATTGCACCTTTTCCAACACGGCCAGCGCCAGTCAGTATAATTTTGATCGGTGGCAATTTCACTTTGCGCAATTCGATCTTCAAGTCGTTCACATCAAAACATTCGAAAGCACGTCTAAGCGAAAACAAATTGTAACGTCTTCCATACGTCAACAATCCATTGTAAGCACCCACGATGCCTGCATACCGTCCAAAAGCAACCAGGCGATTCCCTTGTCTGTCTTTTAATGCTTCATAATCAATAAGGCGAATTTTTTTTCGCAAAACCTCCTGCAGTAATTTTCGGTTGTAGGGTTGTTTTTTTATCGTGTGCGAAAAACAGATATAAGTTTTGTTGGGAATTAATTTTTCAATGGGGACTTCTTTGATTCCCATCAGTATCTCACAATCACTCACATTTTCAGAAACGCTTATTCCAACATCGTGATATTCCTGATCAGCGAAAGCGCGCACGTTGCTTTCCTGACAAACAATCTTGACGGATGGGTAGCGCTGCTCAATTTCCTGTGCTTGCAGCGGAGTAAAGGCTACGCGTTTGTCGGGCGGCACTTTTCCCTCTTTGATCAATCCTATTTTTAAAACACTCATAAACTCGCTCTAATTTATGAGGTTTTTTAATATCGCGCAGACGCTAGATAACCAGTGATCCGATCACTGGCGTGTCTGTCGATTTCTTTCTTGCATCAAATGCCTGCAGAATATGTCGTTGCTCATGCACGATCAGAAACTCCACCGTTTCTGCTAACGTCATCCTCAACAGTTTCAAAAATTCAACCTTAACAACTTTCGCGCTCGGGTTCACTTGCCACAATTGTTCAACCAGGTGTTTGAGTCGTTTTTGATCGTCAAAAAATATCTTGAACACATCCCTGCTCAATGTAGAGTTCACCGGATCCATTTTTTTAAACGTCTTTTGTTTCTTCCGATTCAAAGGACTCATCATGTCGATCGACTTTTTTCCGATCCATGTTGAAGTCAATGTCCGATCCTCCCTATTTTGAGTTGGTGAGAAATTGCTCTCCAGTTCCTGAATATAATATTGATTGTATCGATTGAGGTGTTCAATGCACTCGAGGATGCTCCATCGGTTTGCGTTTTCCTTTCGGTTGAGCAGCGCGTCTGAAAGTTGAGCCAGTTCACTCACCTGGTCACTAATCAATGCCAGGTTATCTAACATTCTTTTTTGAAATTCACTTGTTTTCATTTGATCAATTTTATTTCAAAACAAGCGCTTGTCATATTTACAAACCTTGACCGCGATCAAGAATTACGATGGTCTTATCCGACTCAACGTTTCAGGGCTCATGCGAAGATACGAGGCAATATATTTTTTTGGGATCAGCTGAAATATGTGTGGGCTTCTTTTAATCAGGCGTTCATATCGTTCTTCCGGTGTGAAGGTCAAAAGCTCAACCTCACGCTCAATTTTTCCGACAAGCGCTTCCTCTTCGATTCGCCTCCACGTTCGTTCGATCATTGGAAATTTATCAAATAGTCCGTAGAGATCATCTTTGGAAATCGCCACCAATTCAGATTTTGTCAACACCTGAATAAAATAATCTGATGGCTCATCGCGAATAAAAGATGGATAGGAACAAATCAAATTGTCAGTGTATGCAAAGCCAACGCAAATCTCCTCATCACGATTTGGAAAAAATATTCGCATCGTTCCGTTCAGAACAAAATAAAGCTTTGTTTCAACCTGCCCCTTTTGAATGAGGAAATCATTTCGTTTTAAAATGATTCTTTTATCCCAACGCGAGAGCAACAACTCAATACCTTCGGCTTCTACCTTTGCCTGGCTGTTAAAAATGTTCGAAATTTTCTGTTGCCAGGAAGTCATGCCTAGCTTTCGAGGAGGCTTCCCAAAAGCGAGCTTCCTTCTTTGCCACTGTTTCGCCCGTAAGGCGCAAGGGCTTGAACAAGTTTTCGAATTGGCATGGATTGCAAATAAACTTTTCCTGTGCCGCGTAATGTTGCTAGAAAAATTCCCTCACCACCAAATACCATTGAGCGAAGGCCTCCACTTGTCTGAACGTCAAAATCAATTTGTGATTCGTAGGCTACAACACAGCCCGTATCGATCCTGAGTGTTTCATTGTTCAATGTCCGTTCGATGACGGTTCCGCCTGCATGCACAAATGCTTTGCCGTCACCTTGCAGGCGCTGCAATATGAAGCCTTCTCCGCCAACAAGACCAGATCCTAATTTGCGGTTGAATGTAATCGAAACCTTTGTTCCAAAAGCCGCGCAGAGAAATCCATCCTTTTGAACGATCATTTCATTTCCTGGACTCTTGGCGAGATCAATTGGAATAATTGTTCCGGGATAGGGTGCAGAAAATCCAACTTTCGCTTTTCTGTTTCCTCGATTTGTAAAGTGAGTCATGAACAGCGACTCGCCTGTGAGCACGCGACTTCCAACCGAAAGAAGTTTATCGAATAGTCCCTGATTTGGGTTCGAGCCATCCCCCATTTTTGCTTCGAATGTTATTCCATCTTCCATGAATAACATTGCACCAGCTTCGGCGATTACCGTTTCCATCGGATCGAGTTCTACTTCAACAATCTGAATGCTTTCTCCTTTTATCTGGTAGTCAATTTCGTGTGAGCGAGCCATATTAATTTGGATTGATTTGTCAATTGGTTGATCAAAAATTTAGCGAATTACAAGCTGTATAAAAATAAAAAAAATTAACGTGGCTATCGTAATTCAAAATTTCCATTTGTTCAGAAGTTTATAAACAGGCACAAATAAAAAATGGAAGACCAAATTCTCCCATTTCAAATCTTTCAACGAAAAAATTATTTCTTTTTCTTTTTTGCCTTTTGCGCCTCGGCTTCTTCTCTTTCCAACAACTTTTTATCGTCAACGTTCTTGTTCAAAAAATCATTGATCTTTTCAATGTTCATGTTTGACTTTATCTCGCCAAATGAATCGATTGAAATATCAAAACCCTGGAGGTCCTTATGAACCCGTGGTTTTGGTTTTGATTTCTTAGGCTTCTCTTCTTTTGCCATAATTTTATAAGGCTGTCTTTACCCTTAACGTTTTTAATGCGAATTCGATTCGTTTAATGATCTCTTCCTTGCCAATAATTTCCATGATCATCATCAGATCAGGGCCTCCACCGGCTCCAGTCAGCGACAAACGCAACGCCTGAAGTATTTTACCCGTGCCAATATTCAAACTTGCTGTAACAGTCTCTAATGTTGTCTTAACTGATGTTGCATCAACCGTCGGCAATTCATTGATGGCTTCTTTATATGAGCTCAATACTTTAACCGCCTCGTCATTCCATTTTTTCAATACGACTCCTTCATCGAATTTTTCGGGCGCGTAAAAGAAAAATTTCCCGTGCTCCCAAAAATCCTGAGGAAAAGTCACCCGATCTTTCATTGCAACTGCAATCTTGAGCGCCTTTTCAGGCAAACAAGAAATACCTGCATCGCTCAGCGAATTTAAAAGAAATTGTGCCAGTTGCTCATCGGTTTTGTGTCGTAAATATTGCTGGTTATACCATTGTGCTTTGTGAATATCGAATTTGGCTCCCGCTTTCCCGATTCGTTCGATTGAGAATGCTTTTGTTAATTCTTCAAGTGAAAATATTTCCTGCGTAGTTCCAGGATTCCAACCAAGGAATGCAAGAAAATTCAAAAGGGCATCCGGCAGATAACCTGTTTCACGATATCCCTTAGCGACGTCACCACTTTCAGGGTCCTTCCACGTGATCGGAAAAATTGGAAAACCTAATTGGTCCGCGTCACGCTTACTTAATTTGCCATTCCCATCCGGCTTGAGTAACAACGGAAGGTGAGCGAATTGGGGCATTTCATTTTCCCATCCAAAAAATTTATACAACAATACGTGAACCGGTGCTGATGGAAGCCACTCTTCGCCACGGATAACGTGCGAAATTTTCATCAGGTAATCATCAACAACATTCGCGAGGTGATACGTTGGCATCCCGTCAGATTTCATCAACACTTTATCATCGACTTGTGATGAATGTACTGACACCCATCCGCGAATAAGATCGTTCAATCTGATTTCATCTTTGCGCGGCACTTTTATTCGAATCACATACGGAGTTCCCGCCTCCATCATTTTTCGAACTTCATCCGCGGAAAGCGTTAAGGAATTTCGCATCTCCATCCTCGTGATGCTGTTGTATTGCGGTGTATCAACTCCGCTTGACTTCAAGCGTTCCCGCATTTGCTCGAGCTCCTCAGGAGTATCAAATGCATAATACGCATTGCCAGAATCAATCAGTTTCTGGGCATACTCTTGATAAATTTTTTTTCGCTCTGACTGACGATACGGTTCATATGGCCCACCCACTCCAACACCTTCATCGATCGTTATGCCAACCCATTTCAAGGAGTCGATTATGTATTGTTCGGCCCCGGGAACATAGCGCGTTTGATCTGTGTCTTCAATGCGAAGAATCATTGTTCCACCGCTTTGGCGCGCGAGTAAATAATTATAAAGTGCAGTTCTTACTCCACCAATATGCAGCGCACCAGTCGGGCTTGGAGCAAATCGCACACGTACTTGTTTCATATTCATTGCCAAAAGGCTATCGTAAATTCTAAGACAATTTTATTATTAATGTCAATTTCGCTCTTTGCGATACTTGGCTAACCCAGGACTTAACCAACAGCAATACAGCTGATCTCAACATTCACATCCTTTGGAAGTCGGCTTACTTCAACCGTCTCTCTTGCGGGAGGCTGCTCTGAGAAATACTGTCCGTAAACTTCATTCACCTTCGGAAAATTGTTCATGTCTTTTAGAAAAATGCTGCATTTCACAACATTTGAAAAGTCCATTCCTGACGCCTTTAAGATCTGTTGAAGGTTTGCCATCACTTGCTTCGTCTCCGCCTGAATTTCATCTGTAATCATTTTTCCAGATGATCTTTCAATCGCAATCTGGCCGCTGACGAACAACATGTTTCCTGACTGAACCGCCTGGCTGTAAGGACCAATCGGTTCTGGAGCGTTCGGTGAATAGATAACTTTTTTGGACATGAGTTTTTATCTTTTACTTTGTTCCGGCAAAAATACTTATCATAGCCGAATCTCTACGCATTCATGAAATTATTAATCATCGGAAACGAATCACATTTACAGGAGGCCAAGGCGAAGTTTGGAAATGACCATGAATACGTATGGGCGGAAAGTGAAGCTGAGGGGGAGGATTTGATCGAGGATGTGGATGTCGTTTTTGATTTCATCATCGATGAAAGTCCGGAGCAATTCGAAATGTATGCAACCTATGAAGGCATCTTTTTTTTGAATACGGTTAAAATTTCTCTTGCTGAATTAAGTTACTCAGTGAATCATGAAATGGTATGCACTGTTTTTGGCTTCAACGGACTGCCTACAATGTTTAATAAATCGCTCCTTGAAGTTTCGATGTTGAAAAGGGAAGATCAAAAGGTGATCGACCAAACGTGTTTGAACCTGAACACTGAGTATACACTTGTTGATGATCGCGTTGGTTTGGTTACGCCGCGAGTGGTTTGCATGATCATCAATGAAGCCTATTATACGGTTCAGGAGAAAACGGCTTCGCGGGAAGACATTGATATGGCGATGAAACTAGGAACCAATTATCCGGTTGGTCCTTTTGAGTGGTGCGAACGAATAGGAATAAAAAATGTGTATGAAACGCTTGAAGCAGTTTATGAAGACACAAAAGACGAACGATACAAAATCTGTCCGTTGTTGAAGAAAGAATATTTGAAAAGTAGTTGATTTTATTCCACCGTCACCGACTTCGCAAGATTGCGCGGTTGATCAACGTTGCATCCTCGCATCACGGCTATATGATACGATAAAAGTTGCAGTGGAATAACTGATACCATGGGCATTAACGCTTCATGCACGGCCGGAACTTCAATTGTAAATTCAGACATTTCAGGAATTGTTGTATCGCCTTCTGTCACAACAGAAATCACTCGTCCTTTTCGCGCACGTACTTCCTGAATATTCGAAACAATTTTTTCGTATGAACTGTCGCGCGTGGCAATGAATACCACTGGCATTTCCTGGTCAATCAAGGCAATTGGTCCATGCTTCATTTCTGCAGCAGGATAGCCTTCTGCGTGGATGTAAGAAATTTCCTTAAGCTTGAGAGCACCTTCGAGAGCAACAGGGAAATTGTATCCACGCCCCAGGTAAATGAAGTTGGTGGCGTCTTTGAACGTCTCTGCTATTTCTTTTATCTGATCGTTTAGGCGCAATGCTTTTTCAACTTTCGTTGGAATAGTTTCCATTTCCACTAAAAGCTCATGAAGTTTTTGTTCCGTGATCGACCCTTTCTTTTGGGCAACGATCAACGCAATCATATTAAGCACCGTAAGTTGAGCAGTAAATGCTTTTGTACTGGCAACGCCGATCTCAGGACCAGCGTGCGTATATGCGCCTGCATGTGTCGCCCGTGGGATCGAAGAGCCAACAACATTACAAACTCCGAAAATGATGGCCCCTTTGGATTTCGCCAGCTCAATCGCTGCGAGTGTATCAGCGGTTTCACCAGATTGTGAAATGGCAATCACCACATCGCCTTCGCGGATCACCGGATTCCGGTAACGAAATTCAGATGCGTATTCAACTTCAACTGGGATGCGACAAAATTCTTCAAAGAAATATTCAGCCACCAACCCGGCATGCCATGACGTGCCGCAGGCTACGATCAGAATCCGGTCTGCATTGACAAGTTTATTGACATATTCTCTTAATCCACCAAGCACAAGGCGCGCTGAAGAAGAATCTAATCGTCCACGAAGGCAGTCCCTAATTGACTTGGGTTGCTCAAAAATTTCCTTGAGCATGAAATGTTCAAACCCACCTTTTTCAATCGCTTCAAG
>CBQWHS010000075.1:0-10787 GCA_967728665.1 uncultured Chryseosolibacter sp.
AACTAAAAACAGTAATCACCAAGCTGTGTATGCTTTCAGAACGGCAACTGAATTATTTGCTGAACGACAAGCTGAATCAGAAACTTCCACCCTTTATCAACCTTGGAAAGTTAGGATTGAATTTCGGAATGCAAGGAATGCAGTTCACAGCTACTTCAACTACGGCTGAAAATCAAACCCTCTCTTATCCTATGTATCTCCATAGTATTTCTAATAACAACGACAATCAGGATATTGTAAGTATGGGATGTAATGCGGCCTTGATGACCAGAAAAGTTATCGACAACACTTTTGATGTTTTGGCGATTCAGGCTATTTCGCTCATGCAGGCTATAGATTTTCTAAAATGTCACAGCCGGTTGTCAACATCAACCCATCATCTTTATGATGAAATTCGGAAGATCATTCCAGGATTTATTGAAGATCAACCTAAATATCACATCCTGAAAGAAGTCAGAAATTTTCTGATCAATCAAAAAAGTGAACTCATTTTTTCATGAAATACGCACTTGTAACGGGCGGTTCCCGTGGAATCGGCAGAGCTGTCTGCGTTAAATTAGCAGAACAAGGTTACTTCGTTCTGATCAATTATAAAACGAACGAAGAGGAAGCTCGGAAAACTCTTGAGCTTGTTCAACAAAAAGGCACAGATGGGCAGCTCCTGAAATTTGACGTCTCAAACAAACAGGCCGTTGACGAAGTACTTGGCCAATGGGTTGAAAAAAATACGGACAAATACATTGAAGTGCTGGTAAACAATGCAGGCATTCGCGCCGACAGCTTGCTGATGTGGATGACAGATGAGCAATGGAAAAGTGTGCTAGGATCGAGCCTTGATGGATTTTACTATGTCACGCGATTGGTGATCAGCGGAATGCTGAGCAAACGGTATGGAAGAGTTGTGAACGTGGTGTCGCTTTCAGGTCTTAAGGGATTGCCAGGCCAGACAAATTATTCCGCGGCTAAAGCGGGCGTCATTGGCGCCACAAAAGCGTTGGCCCAGGAAGTCGCCAGGCGCGGTGTTACTGTTAATGCCGTTGCTCCCGGTTTTATCAAGACTGATATGACGCAAGATCTCAAGGAAGCGGATCTTAAATCGTTAATTCCAATGCAGCGGTTTGGCGAAGCTGATGAGGTGGCTGATGCCATAATCTTCCTTGCATCGCCGAAGGCATCCTATGTCACGGGTGAGGTGTTAAACATCAATGGAGGGTTGTATTCGTAAAGGTTTACCTGGAATCTTACAACTGTCAAGAGCTAGCCTAAGAAATTGCCTCCGAAACTTCGTTAAATTAATTATTTTTGCAGGGATTGATGGTATGCACGCACTGACGTCACCACTAGCATTCTGTGAAACAAAACTCTAATACTTGAAGGCGATGAATCGGGTTGTAATTACCGGTCTGGGTATCTATTCCTCCATTGGCAAAAATCTGGACGAAGTACGCAATTCATTGTATCAGGGCAAATCAGGAATTGTTCTTGATCAGGATCGTAAAGTAATGGGTTACAGGTCGGGTCTCACTGGCTTTGTAGAAAAACCACAACTAAAGGGAGTGCTGGACAGACGCGCAAGAATTATGTTGCCTGAGCAAGGCGAATATGCGTATATGTCCACCGTTGAAGCGCTGAAGAATGCAGGCCTTTCACAAGACTATATCGATCAACATGAGATTGGAGTGATTTTCGGTAACGACAGCTCCGCTCAACCGGTGATAGAGGCCACCGATATTATCCGTGCAAAAAAAGACACGGTGCTGGTTGGGTCTGGTTCTGTTTTTCAAGTTTTGAATTCCACCGTCAACATGAATCTTGCCACCATTTTCAGGTTGAAGGGAATTAATTTTACGGTAAGTGCTGCGTGTGCGAGTGGTTCTCACTCGATTGGTCTGGCAACCATGTTCATCCAAAATGGTATGCAGGATTGTATTATTTGTGGAGGTGCGCAGGAAACTAATATTTACTCGATGGGAAATTTTGATGCCCTAGGGGCATTCTCAACGCGTGAAGATAATCCAACGGGTGCAAGTCGTCCTTTTGATAAAAATCGTGATGGCCTCGTGCCAAGTGGTGGTGCGGCAACAGTCATTGTGGAAAGTCTGGATTCGGCTCGCAGACGCGGAGCCAAAATTCTCGGCGAAATTATCGGATATGGTTTTTCATCGAATGGCGAACATATTTCCAATCCAAGTGTTCAGGGACCTGCGAGGTCTTTGCGTCTGGCCATGAAAGTTTCAGGATTGAAGGCTTCCGAGATCGATTACATCAATGCCCATGCTACCTCTACACCTGCAGGAGATGCCAGTGAAGCGCAGGCAATAAATGATGTATTCGGCGAAGCCAGGACTCCGGTAAGCTCTACAAAATCAATGACGGGCCACGAATGCTGGATGGCTGGAGCAAGCGAAATTGTATATTCAATGCTGATGATGAGGGATTCGTTTATTGCGCCTAATATCAACTTTGAAACCCCGGATGAGCATTCCGCGCATCTGAATATCATTACCAAAGCAACGAATAAAAATATTGACGTATTTTTGTCAAACTCTTTTGGATTCGGTGGAACGAATTCAACCCTGATAGTTAAAAAATGGAATAATTAAAGTGATGGATAAAGCAACAATTATTGAACGTGTAAACGCATTCCTGGTCGAAGAATTTGAGGTTGATCCAGGCAAGATTACACCTGACGCTAACCTGCGCGAGACCCTCGAACTCGATAGCCTCGACTACATTGATCTCGTTGTGGTGATTGAAAGCAACTTTGGTTTTAAAGTAAAACCTGAAGACTTTGTTTCGATTACCACCTTCGAAAGTTTCTACAACTATGTGGAAAGCAAAGTAGGCGAGAAGGTAAATGCATGATATGCCGGAATGGGAAGGCAAATCAAAAGGAAATAAATTAGGGTACCGGATCTTTGTTTTTGTTTGCAAATCCATTGGCGTTGTGCCAGCATACCTTCTTCTCCGATTTGTCGCTTTCTATTATTTTCTCTTTTCCTGGTCATCTTCTCAACACATCTTCGCCTACTTCCGTTATCGGTTAGGCTATTCCTGGATTAAATCTATCATCGGGATTTATCGAAACTATTATGTGTTTGGTCAAACACTGTTAGACAAGATCATTGTGATGGCAGGCATTCACAATAAATTTACTTATGACTTTGATGGCGAAGAAAATCTTCGAAGAATTGTCCAGCTTGGCCGAGGAGGAATTTTGCTCAGTGCGCATGTTGGCAATTGGGAGGCTGCGGGTCATCTGCTAAAACGATTAGAGACGCGCATCAATGTTGTTATGTACGATGCGGAGCATGAACGAATCAAAGATTATCTTAAACAGATAACAGGGGGAAGAAATTTTAATGTCATCGTGATCAAGGATGATTTGAGCCATGTGTATGCCATCAGCGAAGCCCTTGTCAGAAACGAAATGATTTGCCTTCATGCCGATCGTTTTTTACCCGGCAACAAGACAACCGAAAAAAACTTTTTAGGTGCTCCGGCATTATTTCCGTCCGGACCATTTTTACTTGCTGCGGGCTTTAATGTTCCCGTTTCCATCGTGTACGCGTTTAAAGAAAGCAGAACGCATTACCATTTCTTTGGGAGTGGTTTGCATCAACGATCGGAATCAGAAAAGAAAACGGATTTTTCGTCAAGGCTAATGAATATCTTTGTAAACGATCTGGAGAACAAGGTAAAAGCCTATCCGGAACAATGGTTTAATTATTACAAATTTTGGTTGACGTAATGCTTGCCACAGAAGAATCGATTCTTAAGTATATTCCGCAGCGTCCGCCAATGGTGATGGTCAATTCACTGTTATCAGCCAGTGATACTGAAGCCGTCACACAATTAACGATTAAACCGGAAAACATTTTTTCCACGCAGACTTTTTCCGAGTCAGGGTTAGTCGAAAACATTGCGCAAACTGCTGCGGCGCATGTGGGTTATCAATGTGCTCAGAAAAATATACCGGTTCCGATTGGTTATATTGCCGCGGTAAGAAACCTTGAGATAAAGAAACTCCCCAAGGTGAATTCGGTTATCACAACTTCAATTAAAATCACGAATCAGATTTTAGATGTAACGGTTGCAGTTGGAGAGGTGCAGTGCGATGGTGAGATTTGCTGCAGCTGTGAAATGAGAATATTTGTTAAAAATTAAAATTTCAATTTATGAATCGTTTTAACTCACTCCTTGCCGCGATCATTGTACTTGTTCCGGCATTTGGTTACGGACAGCAAATGCAGGATATCTTTGACAGGAAGACAAAAATTACCTGGCTCGGACTTGATTTCACCGGAGCAAAATTTATTGGCGATCGTGAACGCTACGGCTCCACGTCAGATGTTCAGCATTTGCTGGAGTCGTGGAATGACTTGATGATCAAGGAGCGTTCCAAGTTCGATGTCGCAGGAGCAATTGATAAGTTAAAAGTGGAAGATGCGTTGGAAGTAACGAAAGAACACAACGCGAACCTGGATGTAAGTGAAATTTTTTCAAACGAGAAGAAAGATCATTTCCATCTTAAACCGGATGATATCGTTGCAATTGCGCGTGATTACGACTACAAAGGGTTGACGGGCATCGGTGTGATGTTTAATATAGAAAGCTTTAGCAAACCTGATGAAGAAGGAGCTATGTGGATCACATTCGTCAACATGAAGACCAAAGAAGTTTTTTTTAGCGAGCGGGTTGGTGGCCAGCCAGGAGGTTTTGGCATGCGAAATTTTTGGGCTGCATCTATTTACAACGTCCTGAAAAAAATTGAAAAGAAGGAATTTGAAATGTGGAGAAAGAAATATTTTAGAAAATACTAACGGTGCTTCAGGATCAGACACAAGTTATCGTCCGTTTTAATGAAGCTGATCCGCTCGGCATTGTTTGGCATGGGCATTACATCCGGTATTTTGAAGATGGGCGCGAGTCATTTGGAAAGCGCTATGGGGTGTCGTATTTGGATTTCTATAAGAATGGTTTAGCGGTTCCGGTTGTTTCCATTCACTGCGATTATAAAAAACCTCTTCGCTATGGCGATACCGTTATTGTGGAAACTTGCTTGATTGATTCTCCTGCTGCAAAATTAATATTTGACTACAATATTTACGAACAAAAGTCCAACGACCTGGTTGCAAAAGGTTCATCGACTCAAGTTTTTGTGGATGTTAAGTCATTTGAATTGCAACTAACCATTCCCTCATTTTTTGAATCGTGGAAAAAGCAATGGGTAGCGAAATGAAGAAGGACGTCTGGGTAGCTGCGGATGCAATAATGTCACCTTTGGGTAATTCATCTTCAAGCAATTTTTTATCGATTGAAAAAAAACGTTCCGGCCTACGAAGCATTTCCGCCAGAGTCGGCGGTGGCAGTCAAATTATTGCAGGAAAAATCGACTCCATTGTTGATACAGAAACCGTAACTCGATTCGAGAATATATGTCTGGAGGCGCTTACGTCGATAACACAATCAATTCAGTTGCCGCCGGATAGAACTATCTTAATCCTTTCAACAACAAAGGGCAATATTTCTGAATTAGGGCGCAACAAACAAAACCAACGAAGGCTCCACCTGCATGAAGCAGCGAATTTTCTATCCGCGAAGACGGGTATCAAAGATAACATCGTGGTTTCGAATGCATGTATTTCAGGAGTTATGGCCATGATCGTTGCCAAAAGATTTTTGTCTCGTGGGCGATATGATCACGCTATCGTTGTTGGTGCAGATGAGTTGAGTGATTTTGTAGTTTCTGGTTTTGGTAGTCTGCAAGCGTTAAGCAATGAGCCGTGCAAACCATTCGATCTAAAACGCAAGGGCATAAATCTTGGTGAAGCCGCAGGCGCGGTGTTGCTTTCGTCTTCACCTGAATCCATTGGTCTTCATCCTCAATTAAAAGTTTTGGGTTCTGGATTAACCAACGATGCAAACCACATTTCGGGCCCTTCACGAACAGGTGAAGAACTCTCCTACGCGATCAACCAATCGATGAAAGAAAGCAATCTTGAAAATCAGGATATCAACTTTATTTCTGCTCATGGAACAGCCACCATCTATAATGATGAAATGGAGGCGAAGGCCTTTTCACTCTCGGGTTTTTCTGAGACACCCATTCATAGTCTAAAAGGATATTACGGGCATACACTTGGCGCTGCAGGCGTAATCGAATCAATTATTGGTTTTGAATCGCTGAAACGAAACATCATTGTATCCACCTATGGATTTGAAGAATCGGGCGTTTCCAAACCGTTAAACATTCAAAAGGAAAATGCCTATAAACCAATACATCGTTTTCTGAAAACTGCCTCAGGATTTGGGGGTTGCAACGCAGCAATAGTATTTGAAAAAACTTATTAACATGAAATTTTTTGAAGAGGATAAACTCACCGCGTTACAAGCAATAGAGAAAGCTCAGTGGATCGCATTTGCTCCGGTAGTTTTTCAATCTACGCGTGTACTGCGCCAAGCTGGTATTTTGAGTGATATCGAACGGAACCCTGGCTCAAAGCTTGAAGAAATTGTTGACCGTTTGAAACTGCCTTTATATGGCGTAAGAGTTCTGCTGGAAGCCGGACTTGGCATTGGACTGTTGATTAACAAAGAAGGAAAATATTTTATTACGAAGACAGCCAACTTCATTCTGCATGACGATCTCACCACAGTGAATTTTGATTTCGTCCATGATGTTTGTTACCAAGGACTGTTCACGCTTGACGAAAGTATCAAGACTGGCAAACCTGAAGGTTTAAAAGTTTTTGGAAACTGGTCAACGATTTATGAGGGGTTATCGCAGTTGCCAACCCATGTTCAGAAAAGCTGGTTTGGTTTCGATCATTTTTACTCTGATCATGCTTTCTCGGATGTGTTACCCATTGTGTTCGAAAATAAGCCGAAAACCCTTCTTGATATTGGTGGAAATACGGGCAAATGGGCAATGGAATGTCTTCAGTTTGATCCGGATGTCCATGTGACAATTATGGATCTTCCGGGCCAGGTTCGAATGGCGCAGAGGGAGATTACGAGCCGCGGCTTTGGCGATAGAATTCATTTTTTTGAAACGAATCTCCTGGATGAGACGCTTCCTTTTCCCAGGAATTTTGACGCGATATGGATGAGTCAATTCCTGGATTGTTTTTCTGATGATCAAATCAAATCGATTCTAAAGCGGTGCAAGCAGGCATTGTCGAAGAATGGTGTAGTTTATATTCTTGAGCCTTTCTGGGATCGTCAGCGGTTTCAGGCGTCTGCATTTGCTTTGCAACAAACGTCTTTATACTTCACGGCGATGGCAAATGGAAACAGCCAGATGTACCACTCCGAAAACTTTATTGGGTTCATCACGGAAGCAGGGTTTTCAGTTGAAGAACAGAAAAATCTTGTTGGTGTAAGCCATACACTTCTAAAGTGCAAAGTGATATGATGAAAACGTTTAATTTTGTTATTTAATCGAATACATGACAGAGACAGATGTGTTGGTTATTGGTGGAGGACCGGCCGGTAGTATTGCCGCATCTAAAATCCATCAGTCGGGTTTGAAAGTAAAAGTTGTTGAGAAGGAGAAATTTCCACGCTTCGTTATTGGAGAAAGTTTGCTCCCGCGATGCATGGAAGTACTTCAGGATGTCAACTTGCTTGAGGCGGTAAAAGCAAAAAACTTTCAGCAAAAGTTTGGCGCTAAGTTTTTGAAAGGTGATGAAGTTTCCGATTTCAATTTTTCGGACCAGTTTACCGATGGCTGGAAGTGGACGTGGCAGGTTCCGCGAGCGGAATTTGATCTTACATTAATTGAGGAAGTTCAGCGAAAAGGCGTTCCGGTTGATTTTGAAACGGCAGTTACCGGAATTGAATTTTTTCCCGACGAAAGCTCGATTACTACGATTCAACGGAAAGACGGATCATCTGAAAAAATAAAAGCAAAGTTCGTTGTAGACGCAAGCGGATATGGTCGTGTAATTCCCCGGCTTTTCAACCTGGACAAACCCTCTAATCTTGATCCGCGCAAAGCGGTCTTCGCTCATGTCCGCGATACGCATCGCGCGAAGTTTGACGAGCCCAATCGTATCATTGTCGTGATTTATGCGCCTGGTGTTTGGGTTTGGATTATCCCGTTTGCCTCGGGCATCACTTCACTCGGCTTTGTTGGAAGTTTTCAATTCTTTGACGGAATTCAGGGAGATCTTCAAACGCAATACAAAAAACTTATCAATGATCATCCATATTTGAAAGAACGTTTTGGCGATGTCGAATGGATTTTTGAACCGAGAAAACTTGAAGCTTGGTCTGCAACTACAGATAAATTCTTTGGCAACGGTTATGTGTTGACAGGCAACGTAACTGAGTTTCTTGATCCGATATTTTCTTCTGGCGTAATGTTCGCGACGGTATCAAGCCATCTGGCGAGCACGCTTGTAGTGCGTAAATTAAAAGGAGAGAACGTGGACTGGGATAAGGATTATACGAAAGTGATCCAGCAAGGTGTTGATACATTTCGGACATATGTAATGGCCTGGTATGACGGAACACTTGAAAAAATATTCTTCAATAAAAATCCGGATCCACTGATCAAGAGCCAGATCTGCTCTGTGTTGGCTGGCTATGTTTGGGATACGAATAATACATTTGTTAAGCATCATGAACGTGCGATACAGAAGCTGGCGCGCGTTATTGATGTTCAGAGCGCAGTTTAGAACATTGTGATAAGTCATTACTGCATCATTCGCGATTATCAGATCATTTCAGATGGGAAAGTTATCTTTCGTGGATCGCCATCGATAAACGATTTTCTGAATGAGACATATTCAGAGTTGCAATTTGACTATCCGAAATTTTATAAGATGGATAACCTCTCGCGGCTTGGTATTATTGCCTGCGAGCTTTTGCTGAAAAAACGAAAGCTTACTTCTGAATATCCAGCAGAAAAAATTTCAGTTGTACTTTCAAATTCGAACAGCAGTCTTGATACCGACCTGCGTTTTGCTGACTCGGCCAAGTCGGTGGCAAGTCCGTCATTGTTTGTTTACACGTTACCAAATGTTGTTATCGGTGAAATCTGCATTCGGCATAAATTCAAAGGCGAGAATGCATTTTTCGTAACAGAGAAATTTGATGCCTATTTACTTAGCGATTATACAAGGGACGTGCTTGATTCGGGAGCCGAAGCGTGCATTGCTGGTTGGATAAATGTTATGGGCGAGCAACATGATGTTTTCTTATATTTGCTGGACAAAAATAACCCTGAGGGAATCAGCTTGTCGGCCGAGTCACTCAATCAACTTTACACTAGCGCACTATGGACCAGTTAATGGCGAACCTGAAGAAGCAAATTATTGAAGCCTTAAATCTCAAGCATTTAAAACCTGAAGACATAGGAGACGATCAGCCTTTGTTCGTGGAGGGCCTTGGCCTCGACTCAATTGACGCACTTGAATTAATAGTTTTACTTCAACAGCAATACAATATCAAGCTGGCGAATCCGCAGGACGGACCGAAGATTTTCAAGTCTGTCAAAACGATTGCTGAGTTTGTCAAATCACATCAACCTGCCTGACATCCTTTGAAAGATCGCGTTTATGTTGCTGGCACAGGCGTGATTTCAGCCATCGGAAATTCGGTGTCGGAAAATCTGTATTCGCTGCAACGCGAACTTACTGGAATTGCCCGGGGAAAGTATTTGCAAACTCTACATCATGAACTTCCGATCGGAGAAGTAAAATTGTCCAATGAAGAATTAGTTTCGTTGGCAAATAATCCCCGTGTAACAAGAACAGCATTACTGGGAATGATCGCGGCGAAAGAAGCAATCCTCAATTCAAAAATTGAAAACTTAAATCAATATCGCGTTGGACTAATTTCAGCTACTACTGTTGGAGGAATGGATCGTACGGAAAATTTTTTCGTGGACTTTACCCCAGATCATTCAAAAGGAAACTTAGACGATGTCGTTCATCATGAATGCGGCACCACAACAGAACTTCTCGCAGAATATTTAGGAATCAGGCATTTTATATCAACAATTAATACTGCGTGTTCATCTTCCGTGAATTCAATCATTCTCGGTACACGAATGATCCGCCAAGGGTTGCTTGACGTTGTTGTAGCAGGAGGTGCAGATTCGATGACGAGATTTACGCTGAATGGATTTAATAGCTTGATGATTCTTGATAAGGAATTATGCCGCCCTTTTGACGCCTCGCGAAATGGCTTGAATCTTGGCGAAGGAGCCGGCTATGTCGTATTAGTGTCTGAACGTGTTGCTGAAAAGTCTCGCATAAACCCATCGACTTTCATCGCTGGATTTGGAAACACGAATGACGCTTTTCATCAAACTGCTTCATCGCCGGAAGGCCGCGGCTCGTTTGCAGCGATGGAAAAGTCGATTGTGATGAGTGGCATAAAGAAAGATCAAATTGATTATATAAACCTTCACGGCACTGGTACAGTGAATAACGATCAATCAGAAGGCACTGCGATCAAGCGATTGTTTGCAGATAAAATGCCACTGGTGAGCTCGACTAAATCATTCACGGGTCATACCCTTGGTGCTTGTGGTGGCATTGAAGCAGTGTATTCCATTTTGGCGATCGAGCACAGTTGTGTGTTTCCAAGTCTTCGCTTTTCCACACCGATGCCCGAAGTTGGCATTGTTCCCGTAACGAAGTTTCAGAATAAAATTCCTATAAATCATGTGATGAGTAATTCATTTGGGTTTGGCGGAAATTGTTCATCGATAATTTTTTCAAGAGCAAACTGATGGCGATGTACATTCACAGTTCGGGTATAATTTCTCCTCA
>CBQWHS010000076.1:0-10725 GCA_967728665.1 uncultured Chryseosolibacter sp.
GACTTGCCCATCGAATAAAAGTGCAATGTTGGAACACCACGCTTGATCAGCTCTTTCGATTGTTGGATTGCCCACTTAATTCCCACTTCTTTCACTGCTGCATTGTCTTTGCATTTTTCGACTTCGTCACCGAGGTCATCAGGCAAGTCGATATGAAAGATGGTTGGAAGAATGTTCGTTTGATTTTTAGTTGTGATTGGTTTGATACCCGGAATGATCGGAACATTGATCCCGGCTTCCGTGCATTTATCTACAAAATCAAAATAGGCTTTATTGTCGAAAAACATTTGAGTTACGATGTACTCGGCTCCAAGATCAACCTTCAACTTCAGATATTTTAAATCTGTTTTAAGATTCGGCGCAGCAAAATGTTTCTCGGGATAACCAGCCACACCAATACAGAAATTTGTCGGTGAACTGTTTTGAAGGTCTTCATCAAGAAATCTACCGCTATTCATGTTCACAACTTGTTGCAACAACTCGGATGCAAATTTGTGGCCATCAGGTTCTGCCACAAAACGTCCTTCGTTTTTAATACCATCACCCTGGAGAACAAGCACGTTATCAATTCCCAAAAAGTGCAAGTCAATTAAAGCATTCTCGGTTTCCTCCTTGCTGAATCCTCCACAGATAATATGCGGGACAGTATCAACGTGGTAATTATTTTGAATGGCAGCACATATGCCAACGGTGCCCGGTCGTTTTCGTGTCGAGCGTTTCTCCAGCAAACCATTTTCTTTTTTCTTATAAACATATTCCTCACGATGATAAGTCACGTCAATGAACGGAGGTTTAAACTCCATCAACGGATCCATATTACCGAAAAGGTTTTTAATATTCTCCCCTTTCAGTGGCGGCAGGATCTCAATGGTGAAAAGTGTTTTTCCGTTTGCGTTTTTGAGATGATCAATGACTTTCATGGGGAGATGTGTTGGGAGTGGATGAGTTGAAGAGTTGATGTTCTGCTGTAATAACTTGAGTGTGGCAACAAACTATGTAGTCTTTTTACGGAGATAAATAATGAGTCCAAGTGTTAACGCCTTCGTTTGTTCGGCCAACTCACGGGTCAAAAGCGCTTGTTTTTCCGTCACATACTCGATGTCTTGAAGAACGTACGTCATGCTTTGCACTTCCAATGCTGAGCTTTGTGCATAATCCAGGAACCGAATAAAATCGGCTTCAGAAAATCGTCCGAAACCCTCAGCGATATTATTCATTGTTGAAAGAGCAGCCCGCTTAAATTGACTTTTGGTCTCAAAATCCTTTGATAACTCTCCCTTCCTACATAAGATGTAGACTTCCTTTACCAGGCCTCTTGCAGCCTGCCAGCACTTCAATTCTTCAAATCGCTTTAGTTTATTCATATAATTAGTGTTTAATGGCATTCGTCATTAACACCTTCAAATGGATTAAGCATATATAAACTTCAACTATAATGAAATCGCGAAATCATGTTGATATTTTCTTCAACACCTCAACTCGTTTCGTCATCAACACGTCTTAGCATCCACCTTTCATCAGCACGTCAACTCGTCCTCTCGTCCGCACGTCAATACGCCAGCACTGGTGCCAGCCATCGCTCGACATCTTCAACACTCATGCCCTTGCGTTTTGCGTAGTCATCGACCTGGTCTTTATTTATTTTTCCAAGACCAAAGTATTTCGATTCTGGATTAGAGAAATAGAATCCGCTAACCGAAGCCCCCGGAAACATCGCATATGATTCTGTCAGTTCGATGCCGACTTTTCCACCATCCAGCAACTCAAATAATAATTTCTTTTCCGTATGGTCCGGACATGCCGGATATCCTGGTGCTGGTCGGATTCCCTTATAAGATTCATCGATGAGCTGTTCCTTACTAAGACTTTCATCTTTGGCGTAACCCCATATTTCTTTTCGAACTTTCTCATGCAGGCATTCAGCAAATGCTTCCGCCAATCTATCTGCCAATGCTTTTGCCATAATATCGGAATAGTCGTCATGATTGGCCTTGTGTTTCGCGGTAAGCTTTTCTAATCCCAGGCCGGCAGTCACAGCAAACATTCCAAAATAATCTTGTCCTTTCTCTGGTGACACGAAATCTGCGAGACAAAAATTGGGGAGGTTCTGCGCCTTTTTATTTTGCTGTCTTAGAAAATGAAATGTGGCAAACGGAGTTGAGTCTTTTTCACTTTTATATAAATCAATATCATCACCGGTGTTGGACGCAGGATAAAACGCGATCACACCATTTGCCTGTAAGCTTTTATTTTTAATGATGTCATCTAACATCTGGTTGGCATCATTAAAAAGTTTTTTTGCTTCAGTGCCAACAACAGCGTCAGTCAAAATACCGGGATAGCGGCCCGCGAGCATCCATGTTTGAAAGAATGGAGTCCAGTCAATGTATTTTCTCAATTCGTCAAGGGGATAGCTAATAAATTCCTTTCTGCCAGTGAACTCCGGTTTGGTGAAGGTGCTTTTGCTCCAGTCAATTTTTGTTTTGTTTGCACGTGCATCGGCAAGCGTGATATAGGATTTTGTTTCCTGACGACTCGCATGATCCACACGCATTTTTTCGTACTCGAGTTTTATCTTATCCCGAAACGCTTTGCGGGTTTCCGTACTGATCAACTCACTGGCCACGGGAACGGATCTTGACGCATCCAATACATGAACGACAGGTCCGTCATATACGGGATCAATTTTTACAGCAGTATGAATTCTTGATGTTGTTGCTCCTCCAATTAACAACGGCAATGTCATTTTTTCACGTTGCATTTCTTTCGCAACATGGACCATCTCATCCAGCGAGGGAGTGATCAATCCACTCAAACCGATGACATCTACTTTTTCACGTTTTGCCGCCTCCAGAATTTTTTCGGTTGGCACCATCACACCTAGGTCTACGATGTCGTAATTGTTGCAGGCCAGAACAACGCCAACAATATTTTTTCCGATATCGTGTACATCACCTTTCACTGTTGCCAACAATATCTTCGCTGCAACTTTATTTGCTGTGCCGTTTAATCTCTTTTCTTCTTCCAGGAATGGCGTAAGGTATGCGACAGATTTTTTCATTACCCGCGCACTTTTCACAACTTGTGGTAAAAACATTTTACCGGAACCAAACAAATCTCCAACTACGTTCATCCCTGCCATCAACGGCCCTTCAATTACGAACAACGGTCTTCCATATTTTTGGCGAGCCTCTTCCGTATCCTGATCAATGAAATCAATAATACCTTTCACAAGGGCATGTGTGATCCGATCTTCAACTGAGCCCTTTCTCCATTCATCTTCAACCTCTTTCTTTTTACCAGAACCCTTCACGGTTTCAGCATACTCCAGGAGGCGCTCGGTAGCATCATCTCTTCTATTCAATAAAACATCTTCTACCCTTTCTAATAATTCCTTTTCAATTTCATCATACACTTCGAGCATCGTCGGATTCACTATACCCATATCCATTCCATGTTGGATAGCATGATAAAGAAAAGCCGCATGCATTGCTTCGCGAACTTTTTGATTACCCCGGAAACTAAACGACACATTACTTACTCCACCGCTAACATGTGCAAACGGAAGATTTTGCCGGATCCATTTTGTGGCTCTGAAAAAATCCAGCGCATAATTTCTATGCTCTTCAATTCCGGTTGCTACAGGAAAAATGTTTGGATCAAAAATGATGTCTTCCGGCTGAAAGTTCAACCGATGCACCAACATGTCATAAGCGCGTTTGCAAATTGAAATCCTGCGATCATACGTATCGGCCTGACCTTGTTCGTCGAAAGCCATTACAACAACCGCTGCACCATATTTTTTTACAAGGTTAGCTTGGCGGATGAATTCAGCTTCACCAGCTTTCAAACTTATTGAGTTTACAATTCCCTTGCCTTGCAAACATTTCAATCCAGCTTCGATCACCTCCCACTTGGAAGAATCAATCATCACGGGTATGGCAGCAATCTCTGGTTCCGCGGCCATCAGATTGAGATACCTCACCATTGCAGCTTTCGAATCAAGCATGCCTTCATCCATGTTCACATCGATCACTTGCGCACCTCCGCGAACCTGGTCAAGCGCAACATCGAGCGCCTCTTCGAATTTATCTTCCTTAATTAATTTCAAAAATTTAGCAGAGCCAGTAACATTCGTTCGCTCTCCAATGTTCACGAAGTTCGATTGAGGCGTTACCTCAACTGCTTCGAGACCGCTAAGTTTTAGGTTGTGGGAATTGGTCATTCTGATTTTGATAGTTCTTACTTTACTATGGGTTAATTGATATTTACTTCTAAGGCACCTTCACGTGCTTTTGCTTTTGCGCGAGGTTTGTACTTTTTCGCTACCTCTGCAATTTTTCGAATGTGATCAGGCGTTGAACCGCAACAGCCACCAACAATATTGACAAGGCCTTCCTTTAAATATTCTTCAACTTCTCCTGCCATTTCATCGGGCGTTTGATCATAATGTCCAAACTCATTTGGCAAACCTGCATTTGGATATGCACTTATAAAAAATGGAGCTTTCTCATCCAACACTTGCAAGTATGGGCGCAATGCCGCAGCACCCATCGCGCAATTCAATCCGATACTTAAAAGTGGAACATGCGACACTGAAATTAAAAATGCTTCTGCAGTCTGACCTGATAAAATCCGTCCGCTCGCATCAGTAATAGTGCCGGAAACCATCACCGGAACTTTCTTTCCCGTTTCTTCAAACAAATCCAGTATCGCGAATAACGCAGCCTTCACATTGAGTGTGTCAGTGATTGTTTCTAATAATAACACGTCAACACCTCCATCAAGAAGTCCCCTCGCTTGTTCCTTAAACGCATCAACAAGTTGATCGAATGTAATGGCGCGATAGCCAGGATTATTTACATCTGGAGACATAGACGCCAACTTCGTTGTTGGTCCCATCGAACCTGCAACAAAGCGCGGCTTGCTTGGTTCTCTCTTTGTGAATTCATCAGCAACTTCTTTTGCAATCTTTGCAGCTTGAAAATTTATTTCATAGACGAGGTGCTCAAGATGATAATCGGCTTGAGCAACCCACGTACTGCCAAAGGTGTTGGTCTCCACCATATCAGCGCCAGCTTCGAAATACTGACGATGAATATCTTTGATAATATCCGGGCGCGTTATGCTTAACAAATCGTTGTTTCCCTTGAGCGGATGAGGATGATCTTTCAGTCGCTCGCCACGAAAGTCTGCTTCTTCAAGTTTGTGACGTTGGATCATTGTTCCCATGGCGCCATCGAGCACGAGAATACGTTCCTTCAAAATGTCTTGGATGTTCATTGGTCTCTACTTATTTATGATCTTATCCAGAGAGACCCGATGTGTGGGTTGACTTATCTTTTCTCTCCTGAAATCAGGATCGTGGGATTTAGCACAACACCTCGCTTTGAAGCAGATAGGATGCTAAGACGTCTTCGGGCCCATTCCCTCAGTCTTTCTGGATAAGCTGATGCAAAGAAAAGCAATAGGATTGAATAGAGCAAAATTACTTGAGTCTATAACCAAATCGCACTCCTAAGTTTGGCGAGACAGTGATTCTGTTGTTTTCATTGGGAATATCCAAAAAAAACTCCGCGTCTTCTGAAAATTCAGGAATCAAATTTGGCTTGTTATAACGAACGAAGCGAAGTGTAAACCCCGAGTTGATATCGAACATTATTCTTTTTGAAAAATACTTGAGCATTCCGGCTTTCAGCGAGAACCCCTGCTCGCGATATTCGACTTTATAATCATAGATCCTTCGAAACGTATTGGTGCATTCTAAGTCAAAACACTCTGTTCGCGAATCCTCGCGATCGAAATTGACAACATTCATGTAACCCTCAGCAGCCGCATAGTACAATTTTCGCTTGTCCGCTCGTCCCCAGAAATAATAACGTGCTTCGAGCTTCCCTTTCACTCCGCGTTTGTCCTTGAATTCACTATTGGTTACAGCATTCGTGTATCGCACAACGTACCCTGCGTCTAGCTGAGCCGTTAGTCGCTTGAGTATTTTTTGTTCGTAAGCAACCTGGACGGTTGGATAGAAATTGATCAAATGCAGTGGACTTACTTTAATTGCCTTGTCAGGAACAAGCATGTCCACGGTCAATTCGTCCTGTGCGTGACAAAGTGAACCACAAAGAATTACAACGCTTAACGCGACAATTCTCATCTTATAATTGAGGACGGGTCACGGGAATTTTACTGACTAGCTTGACGCCAAGGGAAGAATAGGCAAACTGAAAGATTCCATCTTCGCCTGTGACAGATGCAACACCACTTCTGGCGATCACATCGAACGCATGAAAATCTCTACGCGCCTCAATCAGCTTCATATTTCGTTCATCTGAAACATTATAGATTTTTAATCCATTATCCGCTTCGCATATAAACAAAACATTTCCATCGATCGCTAATCCCTGTGGCGACTCCATTGGATAATTCACGACAAGATGGGGATCATATGGGTTTGTGATATCGATGATCTCAAGTGAGTTCGTGCCCCTGTTGCATAGACTTCCCGAACTCAGTGTTACATAAGCCCGCGTTCCTTGCACCACCACCGGATCGCACGATACGATGTGAGAATAACGGAAAACAAATTTGGGTACCTCCGGATTCGAGATCGAAAAAATATACATCGCATCATTGGCACCGAGATACAGATATTCACCTTTAGCAAAGATCGTTTCTATTCCAAATCCAACGGGTACTTCCGGAAGCAAGTCAAATTTTCCGCTCTCTACTCTGAACACTTTTATCGACGATGCATCAACGATGTACATGTAGTTGCCCTGAATTGCAAAGCGAGTCATTGATCCGCCTTGACCATTACCCCCATTGGCAGACTGTGTTGTGAATGCATCGCCAGAAGAGGATTCATCGCATGAAAATGCGATAGCAATAAAACATACGGCAACTAAAATCTTATCGAATCGCATAACACTTGAAGTTTTGGTCTTGAGTTTTTGTCCAGGCAATGACGATGCCTTTTTGGGGATCGACGCATTCAAAATTGAACCCTGCCGGAGGAGGAAGTCCAAGGTTCCAGTTTTTCAGTGGCAACCGTCCCTTTTCTTCAATTGCATTAAAATCATCAATGGAAAGTGAAATGAGATTACCAAGGTGATCGGCAAAGAGTAATCCATCCTTCACAGCCATGTCTGTATTCCCGAGTATGCTAATGAAGCCAAGGTTGACAGGCGACTCTGGCACCGAATTATCAAATACATGGATTCCTTTTTTTTGCTCATTCACAAGCAAGTATTTCCCGTAAACATAAATCTTCCCTGGATTTTCAATAGTGTGTGGCGTGGCGACAAAATGAACCTGTGAATCGGCATAAGATCCGTATACAGGTTTGTAACTAACTTGCTGAGATGTATCCACAGGTGTTTCCTCAATGTAGCATCCGCCCAAAATGCAGAGGGCTGTGATGGAGATGAGGGAGAAGATCTTTTGTATCATAAAAATTAATTAAGGAGTTACACAACGATAACCGCGTTTGGTTAAAGTTTAATAATTTTGCAGCTAGTATTTTGACACGCATCACTGCTTTGCGGTTGGAAACAGCATTAAATAAAACATTTGAATTTGAAACTTGCCGCAATAGACATCGGATCCAACGCCATACGCTTTCAGGTGTCAACCGTTCTGGAGAATAACTCCACCCCACTTTTTAAAAAACTAGAATACGTTCGATTTCCGTTACGCCTTGGCCACGATGTTTTTTCGACCGGAAAAATCAGCCAGAAAAGTATCGACAAGTTTAAAAAGTTGATGAAGGCTTTCAAGCTTCTGGTCGAACTGTATGAAGTTGATGACTACATGTTTTGTGCAACGTCCGCAATGCGTGAATCCGAAAACGGCTCTCAACTTGCAGATGAATTGCAAGCCGAGCTTAATCTTACTATAAACATCATTGATGGAAATCGCGAAGCTGAATTCATCAACAAAGCAATCCAATCTTTTTTAACGGATAAAACATTTCTTCACATCGATGTTGGTGGCGGTAGCACGGAACTCAACTTATACGCGGGAGGAAAAAAAATTAAAACTCGGTCTTTCAAAATTGGCTCAGTGCGCGTGCTGGAAGGCAACGACTCTCCCGTCATGTGGGAAGACATGGAGCACTGGGTGAAAGAGAACGTTAAAAAGGACTACGGAAAAGTTACTGCTGTAGGAACTGGTGGAAACATTAGTAAAATCTTCGAGCTTGCTCGCCAACGCGCTGGTAAGAGTTTATCGATGAAGAAAGTGAAAGAGATTCGTTCGATGATTGAGACCTTATCGCTTGATGAACGAATTTTCAAACTTCAGATGAATCCGGATCGCGCGGATGTTATTGTTCCCGCTGCGGATATATACATCAAAGTGATGGAGTGGGCGCATTCGGTGAGCATACTTGTTCCGGAAGTTGGATTAAAGGATGGAATCATGATGCACTTGTATGAAAAAAATACCCAACAGAAAAAGATTGAGTTTTAATATGGCCCCGACTGCGATGGCGACATCATGATGAAGTTTGTAGCCTATTTAGCATAATGTAATCCGCATTATCCAAGGCTGACCCTTTAGCGTTATTTACTTAGGTTAAATTGCGTTTCCTGCGGACTTGCTACTGTGTTTCTGCGGTCGCGCTGAGAGCTTTCTGCGTCTTGCCTGCTTGTTCCCTGCTTGTCCTCTGCTTGTTCCCTGCGGCATGCTGCTCGTTGGACTTTGAAATTGGACACCATGAATCTGGCGGAAGTCTTAGCATGTGCAATGGGTACGCGTGAGACGGGTGCCGTTCTTAACTGAAGTCTTTGACTTCAGTTATTTCAGGTGTGGACTTGCCGATCCGGTTGCCATCACCTTCTTTTCTTATCAAGCGTGCTCTTTCCTTTACGGGATTGCTGAACATCGAAGTCCAACGTGTATGCAACGCTTGCGCTAACAGTTTTGATATTGGTCTTCAACGTGTCCTCGAAACCAAAGAGATTGATCTCTGATGAACTTTTCTTTTTGCCAATCCACGTGTGACCTGATATAAAGCGTAGTTGTACCGCGATGTGATGATTATTTTTCAAGGGAGCCTTAAATCCTACACCGGCAATCAATCCGAAAAGCCATCGGTTTGCATTGGTGTAAAACATCTTATCAAATGTTTTATCCGGTGTCTTGTCGTAAAAGATCGTGTAATCGTAAGGTCGTCCATTGTTCACAACGACCGAACCATTGCCATTTAGCACATAATTGATTTCCGGACCGATTTCAAAAAACCATGAAGTGGGAACATTCTTCGCAATATGAAATTTATAACTCTTCCGAAGGAGCATGTTTGCGTCAATCATATTATAGAAGGAGCGATTCACCCAGCGATTGCGGTCAAACTTCAAGGCTCTGCCTTTTTTTACATAACCACCTTCAATCATTACCTGGTATTCCTTCTTCAACGGAAAGCCGATCTGAAAACCTCCACCATATCCATAAACAGATCCTGTTGAGAACGTATCTTTTTGAGGTTTAGAACCAAAGTTTGCCCAGTTCAACCCGAATCCGGCTTTTACACCCACCGTAAATTTCTGCGCATAGCCGGAAAACGTAACACAAGAACATCCCGCCAGAAACAACAAAATTCTCCACTTTTGAGGCATATCAGTCAGACTAAAGGAAAGGGTTACAACGTTTAAATAATTATCCGTTCAAAAAATTATGGTAAATTAAGGGTTAATTTCATTCAGGCCCTTAAAAAAGTTTGAAGACATCGGAAAAATATACTTTTATTGCTAGAATTTATTTTTTAATGAAACCCAATTTCTGGCTTAGTTGTCTGCTTCTCTGCTTATTTTTTAATTCATCTAAAGCTCAGGATCAGACCAATTTTACGCAATTTTATCTAAATCCTTATTTAGTTAATCCATCATTTGCAGGAATTGATGGTCAGTCTGCATTCTCACTTTTTTATCGGAAACAATGGATGGGTATCGATGGCGGTCCTTCGATTGCCAACGTAAGTCTTCAAGCTCCTCTTAATGTAAACACCGGTGTTGGAATCAATATTACCAACGATAAAAAAGGATTACTCAGTAACACAGGCCTACTGGTTTCTCTTAGTTATAACCTCCCATTATCAGAGCAAAACTTTTTTCGGTTTGGTCTTTCTGCAGGGGGATCATGGAATACTGTCGACCTCGACAAACTTCCTCCGACAACTAATCCCGATCCTGCAATCACCAACTTGCTGAACAAGAACGCATCCATAAACGGAAATGCAGGTGTATCGCTTCACCTGAAGTTTTTTCACCTGGGTGTGGCGATGCCTACGATATTTGCGCCATCCTACGTGAGCCAAAACGCGTTCACAATTACAGAAGTGAAGCCATTTCAGTCATTAATAATCCACTCAAGCTATCGTTTTTATTTTAGCGATAACAAAAACATATTCGAGCCATACGCAATTTACCGGATGAACACCGGTCTGCCTTCGCAATTTGAGTTTGCGGGTGTATTCCATTTAAACCACACGATATGGTTTGGAGGAACATACAAGCAAGATTTTGGGATCTCCGGTGTTGGCGGAGTCAAACTGAAAAACTTTTTTGCTATTGGGGCCGCTTACAGTCTCAAGAATACTGGTATCAATGAACTGAATAGTTCGTCCTTTGAAATAAATCTCAGCTATCTGCTCGGCAAACGTAAGCGTGGAGTACATGCCTATTCTTTTGTAAACACTGAGCGTGAAAAAGAGAAAAAACGTCC
>CBQWHS010000077.1:0-10643 GCA_967728665.1 uncultured Chryseosolibacter sp.
GTTATCAAGCCATTAAAGCTGCAATGATTAACCCTGTAAAAAGTTTGAGGTCCGAGTAATTGAGCTGCCTTTAAGATTCTTCAGGGAAGGGATAATAGGTTCAATCATAAATTTGTAGTTTCGCAAAACGAGCGAAATCTATGATCCGAAAAATTCTTGGCGTTATTGTCGGCTATGCAATCTTCGTTGTAAGTTCACTTGCATTGTTTCAACTGACAGGACAAAAACCTCATGCAGAAACTACGGTGACGTTTCAACTCATCACGGCAGTTTATGGAATTTGTTTTTCATTGTTGAGTGGCTTTGTATTGGCACTCATCGCGAGGCCAACCAATTTGGCGGTCAATCTTGTCCTGGCTTTAATTATGGCAAGCTTCGCAGTTTTTTCGTTTGTGAAAGCTGAGGGAACCCATTGGACTCAATTGATGGCAATTTTTGTTTTCGCTCCAACGTCAATGTTAGGCGGTTACTTTTATTTAGGACGGAAACGAACGAAGTAAAGTCGACCCGACTATTTAGGAAAGTAACATGCGGACGATGTTCATCACTTTCATTGCATGAGAAAATAAACTTACGTTGACTATGCGTATAAAACGCATGATGGACACTGAAAAAAACTCAAGGCAAAGTAAACGTTATTGCTCCTCCTGATTGAAACCTGAACGCTGTGAAGGGCAGATTTCAGAAAGAGTTTTGTAAGGGAAGCCCAACCTGAAATCAAAAATCGAACTCGATTGCAGTAATTTAATTTGCCAAAGTGTCCCTAAATGCAAAGGCAATAAAGTAATTTACACTCAATCCTCTCTACGTTATTCGCTTAACCTGCGCCGCAATGAAGTCATCTGAATTCCTCACAGACTATCCGCTATCGCCATCGATATGGGATGAAATGTTTGACACGAACGGTGTTCGAAAACCGTATGCGAGTGTTTATGATTTACTTCAGCGTATTTCTCCCGATGAATTCAATAAAAAAGAAGAGCTGGCCAAGAGGCTTTTCATGAGTCAGGGCGTTACGTTCACTGTATATTCGAGTGGTGAAGGAATTGAGAAAATTTTTCCGTTTGATATCATCCCGCGCATCATCACCGGGGCTGAGTGGCAAACGATCGATAAAGGAATCAAGCAACGGCTGAGGGCCCTCAATCTTTTTCTTAAAGACATTTACTCCAATCAATTTATTTTGCATGACGGAGTAGTGCCCACCGATTTAATTTATACCTGTCCCCATTATCTGCGTGAGATGCAGAACATAAAGGTTCCATTTGATATTTATGTTCACATAGCCGGCATCGATTTGATCCGCGATTATGACGGGACGTTTTATGTATTGGAAGATAATCTTCGCACGCCTTCTGGTGTTTCGTACATGATTGAAAACCGCGAAATAACAAAACGAATTTTTCCGGATCTGATTCCAAAAAGTAGTGTGAAACCAGTGACACAATATCCCAACATATTGTTTAAGAATTTGATGTCGCTTTCACCTCGGCAGGTGTCAAACCCGACTGTTGTCTTGCTTACGCCGGGGATTTATAACTCAGCCTATTTTGAGCATGCTACGCTCGCAAGGCTTATGGGCGTTGAATTAGTAGAAGGTCGGGACCTTGTTGTTGATAATCATCGTGTTTTAATGAAGACAACGGAAGGCTTGCAACAAGTGGATGTAATTTATAGACGGGTCGATGATGAATATCTTGATCCACTTGTTTTCAATCCTGACAGCGCCCTTGGTGTTTCTGGAATCTTATCTGCGTATCGAAAAGGAAATGTTGCGATAGTGAATGCGGTTGGAAATGGTGTGGCGGATGACAAGGCGATTTATGCCTATGTTCCGGAGATGATCAAGTATTATTTGAATGAAGAACCGTTGCTGAAAAATGTTCCAACCTACCACCTGGAACGTCCAGACGAACGTGATTTTGTATTGAAAAATATTTCAACGATGGTTGTCAAGAAAACGAATGCATCCGGTGGTTATGGAATGTTGATGGGAAATTCGGCAACCAATCAGGAACTCGATGACTATAAAAAAGAAATTTCAAAAGATCCAAGGCAGTTCATAGCCCAACCGATCATCAACTTATCTTCCGCTCCTTGTTACATCAATGGTAAATTGCAGCCAAGGAGACTTGACCTGCGACCGTTCGCGTTATGCGGACCTGATGGCATAGAGATCGTGCCGGGGGGATTGACAAGAGTCGCGCTAAAAGAGGGATCGCTTGTTGTCAACTCTTCGCAAGGCGGTGGAAGCAAAGACACCTGGGTTTTATCCGAATAGTTATCATCTCATGAAAACAGAATTATGTTAAGTCGTGTAGCCGACTCGTTGTATTGGATGTCACGTCACATGGAGCGGACTGATGGCATCATGCGTATGCTGAAGACCAACTACGCTTCATCACAGGACAGCGGAAACGGATTTACCTGGCGTCCGGTACTCCAGATATTCACGTACCTGGAAGATCATGAGATCGCTGGTATAGAGAATGACAGCCAACGCGTGTTGCAGTTTATGCTGGCTGATAAATCGAATGCGAATTCAGTCTACAACATGGTGATTCGTTCCCGTGAAAATGCGCGATCTGTCCAGGATCATGTTACAAAAGAATTGTGGCAGTGTCTCAATGAATTCTATCATATCGTAAAAGAAGATAAACTTTCGATGATCGTTCGTTTTGACGATCCGATTACAGTGCTTGATCAGTTGATAAGGCAAAGTATGCTGTACTATGGAATTGCGGAATCTACAATGTTTCGAGGTGAAGGGTTTTCATTCATGAATATCGGACGCTACCTCGAACGGGCCCTTCAGTGTGTTAATATCCTTGACGTGAAATTCAGTGATCTTTCGTATGACATTGACAAGCCAGCCGATGTGATGTATTGGAAACATTTGTTGTTATCCGTGTCAGGCCTCGCGTTGTATCTTAAGACATACAAGTCCGCTTTTGAAGCGCGAAATGTAATTGATCAGCTTATTTTTAACACCCGATTTCCGCGTTCGGTCATGTATTCACTTAATTCCATAGAACGCTATTTTGACCGATTGGATAGTGCACACGATAGCGAAGGAAGTAGAATGGTGAGTTTTCAATTGGGTAAACTCCGCAGTAAAATACAATATTCGAATTTGCAGAACGTATCGGAAGTCGGCCTCCACAATTATCTCAAGGGAATCAACGAAGATTTGCAAATGATCGGAAATGCGTTGAATCAATATTATTTTGCGAACAGTTAATAAAATTCATGGCTAAGTTCAAAATTGAACACATTACCCGGTATACGTATGAGCAGTCAGTTCGCGATAGCGCAAACCAGATTATGCTTTATCCAATTGAAGATGAGTTTCAACAGGTCATCAGCCACAGACTTTTGATAACAGGAAATCCTAGTGTAGAAATTCATACGGACACCTTCAATAACAAAATCGGAACATTTACACATTCGAATCCGCACCAGCAGTTAACCATTAGTTCCAAACTTGAGGTGCAGACCAGTGATCGAAAACTTCCTGAAGACACTACTGCGGCATCAGCGCAGTGGGAAGACCTCTATCAACTGAAAAACAAAATTCCGTTCATCGAATTTTTGAAGCTGGAAAAATTTGACCATCTGGATGAAATGTTGAAGGTCACGAATCTCCAGGGTCCTGAACAAACACCGTTGCAACGCGTCAAGCAGTTTTGCGCTTATGTGTACAAAGATTTTGAATACAAAAAAGGTATCACAACAATTGAAACAACACTCGATGAAATCTGGAATATAAAATCCGGAGTTTGCCAGGACTTTGCCCATATGTTGTTGGCACTGCTTCGTGTTAATAATATTCCCTCACGTTATGTGAGCGGTTACATCTGTGCGAACAAGAACGGCATGCGTGGCGAGGGCGCAACTCATGCCTGGGTCGAGGCCTATATTCCATTCTATGGCTGGCTTGGAATCGATCCGACAAATAATTGTATTGTAACGGAGAATCATGTTCGCCTGGCAGTTGGAAAAAATTTCGCTGATTGTTCACCGGTGCGAGGTACCTACAGAGGAACGTCCAATCATACATTGGAAGTTTCCGTGGCTGTGGGTTATGAGAATGGAAAAACAGGTGCTGAAGCATCGGCATTGTTGCAACCGATTTCTTCATTCAGCAAAAATTCTTTTCAACGACACCAGGAGATGCAGCAACAACAATAGTTTTTTGCGGGAACGTTTATGAATTGATGCAACTGGGACTGGGCCTGTAAGTGTCACGCCGCTAAGCTTTAAACTTTTCTGTTTTCTGCTTTTGCTTCCCACTCTTCACAAAATCCTTTCACGTTTCCTATCTTAGTGTCTGATGCTGATCGCTAGCGACTACTTAAGAGAAATTCAGAAATTTACCACGAGTCAATACTGGAATTCAGGCGTACGCATCACGGCCGGTGTCATGGTGCCGATGATCATTATGATCCACAACGATTGGATATCGCCTGGGATTCCATTTTTATTTGGCGCACTGTTCGTAAGTCTTACCGATACACCAGGTCCCATTCATCATCGCAGGAATGGAATGCTTGCCGCGATCGGTCTCAATGCATTGCTTGTTTTATTGACAGGCATTGTTCGCGATTACCCGACTGTACTGCTGACAGAAATAATTGTCTTTTCATTTGTATTGTCGCTGCTTGGAATATATGGTGCGCGAGCTGGAGCTGTCGGCACGCTCGCGTTGGTAAATATGCTTATTCAAATGTCTCCTGCGAGGCATGATCAACCTGCAATCTGGAATGCCGTCTTAACAGCAAGTGGCGGATTATGGTACGCTATGTTTAGCCTGGTGCTCTATCGGCTTCAGCCGTATCGCATTGTAGAACAAGCGTTGGGAGAAAATCTGATGCTTGTTGCAAATTATATTCGCGCTCGCGCAGGATTTTATAAAGAAAATGTAAATGTAACAGCTACCTATAACAAAGTAATGACGGAGCAAGTGGCCGTGTTGAAATCACAAACGGAAATGCGGGAGCTCCTTTTTAAAACGCGCCAGTTTGTTAGCGATGCTAGTCCTAGAAGCAGAAGCATTATGATGATCTTTCTTGAATCCCTGGACTTGTTCGAAGAGACAATGTACTCGTACCAGGATTATTCATCACTGCATAAACAAACTTCTCCTGATGTTTTAAAAAAATTCTATAGCATCATTTTGTTGGTCGTTGCAGAATTTGAACATATCGGCCTTTCTATCCAGGCAGGGTTTCCGGTAAAGAAAATGCCCGCACTTCAAAAGCCGTTGCAGGAACTGGAGGAATCGCTTAAACATTTGGTTGCTCAATCCAATTCCACTGAACAAAACCACAATGTTCAGGCGTTGCGTCAAACACTTCATAACATCACAGGCATCGTTGATCGTTTAAGTAAGATTGTTTTGTATACACGAATGGAAGCCCACGATCCGAATCGTTTCCCGGACCAAGAACTGGAAAAACCGGAGTCGGCTCAACCCATGCGAGCTGTGTTGATTTGGGAAAATTTTACGTTTCGTTCAAACAATTTTCGCTACGCCCTTCGGATAACAATTGCATTAGTTTTTGGCTATGCGATCTCTGCCTTCTTTGCCTTGAGTCATGCGTACTGGGTCATGTTGACGAGTCTTACCATTTTAAAACCCGTTTATAATCTGACGAAACTTAGAAATATACAGCGCGTTTCTGGTACGTTGGCTGGTGTTCTTCTTGGTGCAGGAATTCTATTTTTAATTTCGAACAACACAGCGCTGGCCGTGATCATGATCTTATGTATGCTCATGGCCTATAGTCTGCTTCGTATAAATTATTTTGGATTTGTTTTTTTTCTTACGGCATATATTCTGATCACATTTCATTTTTTGGATCCTATTCAATTCAGAAGCCTGATCGGCGAACGCCTTATCGATACTTTCATTGGTTCTCTGATTGCCGTTATAGCATCGCGTTTTATATTTCCGTTTTGGCATCATGATCAGATTGAGGCCGTGATGAAGAAGACACTCCTGGCGAATACAGTGTATTTTATTTCTGCCTGGAATATGCTACGAAGTCCCATGTCTCATCGAAAAGAATATAACGCTTCACGTAACCAGGTAATCGTTGCACTGACGAACCTTTCCGATAATTTTCAGCAGATGTTAGCTGAACCAGGCCCCGGTGATCAATACACTCATGTACATCAATTTGTAATCGCCTCGCATACGCTCACCAGTCGGATTTCATCCCTGTCACCGAAAGATGTTGCTGTTTCTGCGCAAACTCAGTATTGGTCGGAGCGAATTATTGACATTCTTCAGCAGGCCACTGTTAATCTTGACATGAACGAGCATCCTTTGTTGCCAATGACCCACGTGCCGGAGGTTGAAGCGTTATCAAGTCTTCACCCCTTGTCAATTATCTATTCACTAGCCAGTGACATAAAAACGATAACCGGCTCAATGGTGAGAAAGTGAAATCAGTAGCAAAAATATTTTTCTAATGGAATCCCTGCCGAGAAACTTAAAAGGTAGTCAGTATTGTCATCGTCAGACCTGTTCGAGTTTTTAATTTTCGCTATCGCTTGATAGTCAAATATCCCATCAATGACGGATGGGAACTGTTGAATTCAACCTTGTAAAAATATGTTGCGCTCGGCAGATCCTCTCCATGTTTGTTTTGGCCTGTGAACACAACATTGGTGTTATCATAGTTTGCAGCCTCCCAAACGATGTCGCTCCAACGATTGAAAATGGAAACCTTATTGCTTCGTGTGGCATCAATGGCATCAATATATTGAAGAATGAATTTTGCATTCTTATCGTCACCGTTATTTGAAATAGCATTGTACACGATGATGTCGCCAATCACTTCAATAATTATTTTTTGCTGCGCGCATGCACCTAATAAATCACACACTTCAATTGTGAGTTCATCCAGTCCCGAGAACTTAATGCCTGAATAATTTATTGCAAGCGTTTGGCCGTTAAGCGTTGCAACTGCACCACTCTTGGGTTGCGTTTTAATTCTTAATGAAGAGAGATCAAGATTATTGTCTGGGTCGGAAATCAGGCTTGTTACATTAACAGATGCGCTTGCACCAATCGTTGTGTTCGTTGATGTTGTGTTAATAACGGGCGGGCTATTTAAACAAGAACTATTAACGATGACCTGGAGTGGATCTGAATCAGGACTCTGACATCCATTCACATCACTTACTTTCAACGTAATATTGTTTGTTGCGACACTGACAATGATGGATGATGTCGATGCGCCAGTTGACCAATTATACGTAGAAAAACCTGACGGGCCGGATAACGTTACCGGACTTGTGCATATAGCGGTTGTCCCTGATGTGATCGTTTCGCTCGAAGCGATCACTGGCTTCGTTGGAATGGAGTTCACCGTGGCGACAACTGCGGTTCGTGAACTTTCGCATGTTCCGTTATTAATTGAAGCATAATATGTTGTGGTGGAAGAAATTGAAGGCGTTATAAAAGAATTATTTGTTTCGCCAGCAATAGCAGTTCCTCCGGAAGAAACAGTATACCATCGATATTGTCCACTAGTTCCGCCGGACGCGTTCAATGTAAGAGAGCCAATTCCGCATCGACTTACAGCCGAAGTTGTTGGTGCAGTAGGTGTGGTATTAATTGTTGCTGTTATTGCGGTTCGTGAACTTTCACATGTTCCGTTATCAATGGAAACATAATAGGTTGTGGTGGAAGAAATGGAAGGCGTTACAAAAGAATTATTCGTTTCTCCGGCAATCGCAGTTCCTCCCGAAGAAACAGTATACCATCGATATTGTCCATTGGCTCCTCCAGCAGCATTCAATGTGACAGAGCCACTTCCGCATTGGCTCGCACCAGAAGTAGTTGGCGCAGTTGGCAGTGTATTAATGGTGGCTGTCACTGCAGTTCGTGAACTTTCGCATATTCCGTTATTGATGGAAACATAATATGTTGAGGTGGAAGAAATTGAAGGTGTGGCGAACGAACTATTCGTTTCCCCTGCAGCGGCAGAACCGCCAGAAGAAATCGTATACCATCGGTATTGTCCGTTTGTTCCGCCGGAAGCGTTTAGCGTTACACTTCCTGTTCCACATCGATTTGCATCAATCGTAGTTGGCGCTGCGGTTGAACCGATCGTCAAGGTAACGGGAGTCCGAGAGCTTTCGCAAGTTCCATTAACGAGTGAGACGTAATAAGTGGTGGTGGTTAATAGAACTGGTGTAGTGTAAGTTGAGTTTTGTTCTCCAGCAATGATGGTGCTTCCTGATGCGGATGTATACCAACGGTACTGACCATTTGTTCCACCCGAAGCGGAAAGGGATGTTGAACCACTCGTACAAAGGCTTGCATCCGAAGTTGATGGTGCAACAACATTGATGATGTTTGCGTTCACTGGCACACGCGCTGTTTCGCAAAACGAATTTACTATCGTTACATAAAAAGTTGTTGAGGCTGTAAGCGATGGAGTAGTATACGTAGAGTTGTTTTCGAATTCAATTGGTTCGCCATTCACTCCATCAGCATACCAGACAAATTCACCATCGGCTGCGCCCGATGCGCTAACAACAACCTGACCTGTGCCACAGTGTTGACCATCGGTTGTAACAGGTGTAGGCGGCAGCGCACGGACCGTAAGTGTTCCGGTATTACAGTAAACAGTGTTTGCAAAATCACCGTTGATCATGCAACGATAATCACCATCCTGCGCGAGCTGTATGTTTGAGATCAATAAATTTTTTGTGGCAGTTCCGGAATAGGTCGAGCCATCAGTAAGGTCCTCGAAGGCCAATGCTGTTGTATTATACTTCTGCCACTTATATGTAATGTTGGTCGTGCCGATGGCGTCCGTTGAAAACGTAAACGATAAACCCTCGCACCGATTGTTTGGATTGAGTGGCTGCGAAGTTATAGTGATGACTGGAGTATTTATCTTGTTTTCAAAAACCATCAATGCATTTGCAGGAGCCGTTAATCCGTTGGTGCCCACTATCAAAATGTCAGGCTTTTGATCCAGGTTGATATCTGCAATCTTGATCGCCTGAGGTGATCGTGTAAGCGAAACATTTACACCCGATGCAAAGTTGATTGAGCCGCTACTACTTTGATTTTTAAAGATCGTAAACGATCCATTGCCGGATGGCTTGTGAATCACAACTAATTCAGCTTTTCCATCTCCATCTAAGTCCTGGGATACGATATTATAGCCGAAACCTGCAGCAGTAAGATCGACAGGAGACGCGAAGCTGATGTCGCCAAGGGATGAATTGTTTCGGTACACTGAAATAAATGAAGAGTTAAAGTACGTGATCGCGATATCAACTTTTCCATCGCCATCAAAATCGTTGGCACATAGCCCTGCCGGTTGACTTCCACTTGTACTGTAATTACCGAGTGAAGAGAATGATGATGAAGTAATCGGACCATATGACTTCGTATTGAGATAGAAGGTCATATTACCCGCAGTCTGGTTTGTGCTGATAATGTCAGAGTAGCCATCGCCATCAAAGTCTTCTGCAATCACGCCTCCATTGGCATTGGGTTTCGACAAGCTTATCGGAGAATATTTAAACGTTGATAAATAGGAGTTATTCACAAAGACATCGGCATCACTTTGGTTTTCATAAACCTGGATGCTCGCCGTGCCGTTGACTTGAGCCATATCCATTTTACCATCGTTGTTAAAATCAGCGCCGGCAACTTGTGTGAAACCACCGGAGCTGGTATAAATTCCATTGGGACCGGAAAGAAAACTAATTGCACTGCTCGAATTGTTTTGAAGAAGTCCGTATCCATTGTGCAAGTCGATTTTTCCATCACCATCAATATCGAGAGAAAGCAAATTATAGCTTGCAGTATATGTCGTGCCTTGAAGAATTAATGTGGTGGCACTGATCGATTGGCCAGCGGTGCCGGAATTCTGAAAAACTTTTGTTGTCGAAAAATTATCGATGACTGCCACGTCTGGTTTTGAATCATTATTAAAATCGCCAATGCCAAGTGCATCTCGGGTGTTTGTTGATAACGCGTAATCAATCACAGGACCAAAGGCAGTGGGTGTAATAGTTCGGTCTGTATTGAATAGTAAACTAAACGACTTGCTCTCACTGGAAAGTCCATGCTCCGTCATTATGAATTTTCCACTTTGTGATCCCGTTACCGGAGATACTTTTGTGGTGAGATTATCGACCGGGGTTGTGGTGGTGGTTGTTCCGGATAGCCTTACCGTAGGCGATCCACTTCCAGTTTTCATTCGGTCACCAGTCAATGTAACTGTGGTAGTGACCGAGCCACTTGCGGGACTAAATGAATTTATTTTAGGAACAGGGTAACTATCATTGTGATAAAGTTGAATGGCGCCAACATTGCTTCCATTTGTAAGGCGAATCAAGACATCTTGTTTGTTATCTTGATCGAAATCTGCAAAGAGAGGGCACGTTGGATTTGTGGCCGCGCTGCTGATGGCGAACGGCACGCCTTCCAGGAACGAATTGGTGTTCAACACGCCTGCTGACGTGACGTTTTCGAATATTGCTATGTCAGTGTTGCCCGTTAATAACAGATCGATTTTATTATCACCATTGAAATCACCCGACGTTAGTTCATTCATTGTTCCTGTCAACGGAGACGTGATCACAATATCACTGCTGAAAGAGTT
>CBQWHS010000078.1:0-10608 GCA_967728665.1 uncultured Chryseosolibacter sp.
GATTTAAGATTTGTGTAATGTGAATAATTGCGGTTTTTGCCTCAGCTTTAAAGCCTAGGGCAATTAAATTATTCCTTGCTCACCAATGAGCGGATTTCCACCTGCTCAAGATTTTTCGAAGTTGGTCCATTTAGCACTTCTCCTGTGTATGAATACCGCGCACCATGGCACGGACAGTCCCATGACTTTTCGGCGGAGTTCCAATGCACGGAACATTTCATATGAGTACATGATGGATTTACAGCATGAAGCTTACCCTCCGGATCTTTATATAATGCCAAAGAATGATTCTGATAATTAACAAGTTTGCCTTCGTCTGGTGCGAGCGCTGAAAATTCCTGCAACTCTTCTTTACCAAACCATCTTCCTACAAATTGTTTAACAACATCAGCGTTGTGCTTTACAAATTCCGAAAATCCGGCGACTGGTTTTAACCTTGTAGGGCTGAAAACATCACTATATGGATTTTCACGTTTCAATATTATGTCGGTGAGTATATTTGCAGCCACATGACTATAGGTCATCCCATTTCCTCCGAAACCAGTAGCAACATAAACGTTGTGAGGATTACCCGGTAAGTGTCCGATATAAGGGAGTCCGTCAACAGGTTCATAAAACTGTGACGACCATTGAGCAACTACATTGCTTACACTGAAGAACGATCGCACGTGACTCTCCAATCTCAGCATATTTCCGTTTGTGTTGTTCACTTCTCCCGTTTTATGGTCTTCTCCTCCGACAATTAAAAAGCTTTTCCCGTTGATCGTTTGAGTCCTGTAATAGTGATAAGGATTATGCATATCATACGCGAGGCCTTTCGGATAGTTGCTGTTTTCCAGTTCCACGGCCATGGCGTAGCTGCGATATGCGGGGCAGCGCAGGTGAAGCAAATTTATTCCAATCGGTATATGGGTCGCGTGCACCATTGATCCTGCAGTGAAAGTCCCATTGGTTGCGTGGATGACAATTCGTTCCTTATTTTTTGAATCAGACTCAACATGATTAACGCGGCAATGTTGAACGATTACTCCGCCCGATTTTTCGAACATATCAGCGAGGACAAATACATAACCAAGTGGATGAAATTTTCCCTGCCGGGATATTTTCATCGCTTTTACAAAAGGGATAGGAACAGGAATATCTGAAGTATATTCAACATCGAGTCCCACATCCAGACACGCCCGATGCAGGTCTATGAGATCTTTGGTTTGTTGGTCATTTTGCGAAAAAATAAAACCGGGTACTTCTTCATAGCCACAATCGATGCTGTATTTGATCACATTATTCTTGATAGTTCGCAAAGCATCGCGCGTTGCATCGGCCACAAGTCGCGCTTTCTCAATTCCAAAATCATTGATAATGGTAGAATAGGAAGTATCAAGATAAGTGTTGAGATGCGCAGTTGTTCCACCTGTAGTACCGAATCCAACGGTCATAGCCTCAACCACGGCACACTTCAATCCGTTCAATTGAAGCTGAAGCGCAAGGGTAATTCCAGTAATACCGGCACCAGCAATTACGACATCAAAATCACGGGTTATTAAAGCTGATGTTGGATTAAATTGTTTAGCCGTAGTCTGCCAGAGACTGTTTCTCACCCCATCTCGTTCTACCATAAAATATCCATTTTTCGTTCCTACAACAACGGCAATAATCTTGCCCCCGCAGACACAATGAAAACGAACGTGATGCCTAAAAGATGAGCAGAAATTTCTACAGTTAAATCACCGAGACTTTGATGAATTCCTTTTTCGGCTGGGTTTTCGTGCAGACTTTTTCGCAGCAGGTCTGCCTGTTCTTTTTTTGGCAGGCACTTTCGCTCCCTTTTCCCTGGCTTCAGACAATCCGATTGCGATTGCCTGTTTAGGGTTCGTTACTTTTTTATTTGAACGTCCGGACCGAAGTTTTCCGCGCTTCATTTCATGCATCGCGTCTTCGACCGAGTCTTGGGCTTTCTTTGAATACTTTGCCATAACTGTGAATTTATCTCAAATGGAAAAGTATTATGCCGTTATTATTTGACCATTTATTCTCGATGGTATTGATTTTCGACCCACCGACAATCTTCACTAAACTTCCCTGGATTAAATTAAATATGCAACTCCTTGCCTACACGCGGAGCGATACAACCTTTCCGTCAAGGCATCAAATTTCGTTAGCTTAATCTTACCAGCATTTATTCGTTAGCTTAATCTTACCAGCATTTAATGGAAATCGAGGTCTCTTTTTATTGAAGATCTGGAAGTCTGAAAGTTCTTCCCCAAAATGCGTTTTGGTTGATATCATTTTACCGATGGGATCTACAAATTCCAAAATTCCCCCACATGGCATGATTTTTTTCACGCGCAAACTTTTGATCCCCTATGTGAAATTGTAAAAATGCTACTGCGGATTGAGTTCAATTATTTATTTTTATCATCGAAGCAAAATGCGTTCACATTCGCGTCACTAATATTATCACTTATACATAACATATTTTTTTTCATCCGAGTTAATTCAACTTCCAACGCATACGAATGGAAAACTTAGCACTTCAGCAGACTTTAGAAGAAAGAACGCGGGAATTAGAAAGGAAAAATCAGGAACTGCGAAACAGTGAGGAACGCTATCATCAAATGATAGCGGAGATTCAGGATTACGCCATCATTCTGCTGGATAAAAATGGAATAATTCAAAACTGGAATAGAGGAGCTGAAAAAATCAAGGGCTACTCAACAGAAGAAGTGGTTGGAAAAAGTCTGAATATCTTTTACACGCAGGAAGATCAGAAGCGAATGCTGGCCACCAGGCTCCTTGAGCAAGCAAGAAATGAAGGAAGAGCAACACATGAAGGCTGGCGTGTTCGGAAGAACGGCACTCGCTTCTGGGGAAGTATCGTATTAACAGCATTACATGATTCACGAGGCGAAGTAATCGGATATTCAAAGGTTACGCGTGATCTAACAGACAAGAGGCAAGCAGAACTTCGCCTTGAAGAAAAGAACAGGGAGTTGGAAGCCATTAATCAGGAGCTCACTTCATTTGCCTACGTTTCAAGCCATGATTTGCAAGAGCCCCTTCGCAAAATTCAAACATTCGCATCACGAATCCTTGAATCTGACTACGAACATTTATCGGACAAAGGCAAAGACTACTTTCGGCGCATGCAAAATGCAGCGTTAAGAATGCAGACGCTCATAGAAGACCTGCTCTCCTACTCAAGGACAAACACAGGTGAAAAGAACTTTGAGCTCGCTGATCTGAATGAACTTCTTAGAAACGTTCTTCAGGAATTGAGCGAAAGCATCGAAGACAAGAAAGCAATCGTTAAGTCGGATCACCTTCCCACGATGCAAGTGATTCCCTTTCAGTTCCGGCAGTTGATGATGAACATGCTTACAAATGCGCTGAAGTTTTCAAAACCTGACGTCACTCCGCGTATTACAATCTCCGCCGAGCAACTGAGCGATGGTGCAATGACTCTCCCTCACAAAGAGGAGTATCAAAAATTTCTACACATCTCCGTATCGGATAATGGAATCGGATTTGAATCAGAGCACAAAGAGAAAATTTTTGAATTATTCCAGCGTCTTCACGGAAGAAATGAATATACAGGAACGGGAATCGGGCTTGCCATTTGTAAAAAGATAATGGACAATCATGACGGGATGATTTCAGCTGATGCAAACCCGGGGGAAGGAGCAACCTTTCATTTGTATTTCCCTATTAAATAAAAAAGCGCCTGCATTTAATTTGCAGACGCCCTTTGCACTTTTAAAGTTTCTTTAGTATTTCAAAGGAACTTTCACAAGCGTATTTTCCCAGGCAATAAGCATGTTGCCAGTTCCGCCCGATCCATCGAAAGCAATTGTGAATGCCTCCACTTCAGAATCAGTTTTTCCGGCTGGCACAGTGATCCGTGCAACATCCTTTTCTTTTTCATACTCATATGCACCCCAAGTATCCAACTTTGAGTTGAAAATTATGGTCCACTCATCCTTGTTTGGAATCGCATACACTGTATAAGTGCCCGGGCTGATTTTCTTGTCTCCGAACGTAACGTCTTTGTAAACTTTTATTTCTGTGGATTCATTCGCCCCCAGGCGCCAAACTTCTCCAAACTTCTCCGTTCCTCCCAACATGGTTCTTCCCTTCTTTTGAGGGCGACCATAAGTAACTTTCAACAACACGGGTTTGCCTCTTCCTTCTGGTCTGAACAATGTAATGTCCGCCGGGCTGGGATCCAATCCAGGAAGTTTTTGCGCTGCCACATAATCCGATAAGACGGCCACCATCAACGTGGCCATAAAAAGATGTTTAACAATTTTCATGGGTTTGATCATTTTAAATTTTTCACAACATTCGAAAAAATACGTTTCTTCTCCTTTAAAAAGGTTGTACAAGTTAGTTCAAAGTAATTCAAAGAGGTTTTCAATAACAACTCAAAAACCTTCATTTATTCTTCTCCCACCGAAATACGATTTTCACCGGACAAACTCCTACTTTACCGGAATGAACAGTACCTGATTTATTTGTTAATTTTATCCAAACCCCAACGTCATTACTATGCTTCATTCAGAACATCTCAAAAATCGCCCGGCCTTATACATTTTCTTGCCAATTTTTTATGTGGTGTGGTCCGACTCGGTTTTAACGCCAAGTGAGATTAAGATCTTGCACGGTGCAATCATGCGGCAGAATTGGCTTTCAAAGGATGAAAAGAATTTTCTCCTTTCTCAACTTGACCCACTCGCTCCTCCTTCAGCGGAAGAATTGAAAGACTGGATGAAAGAAATCTCACGGGTAAAAATGGAAGCTACTAATTTGCAGTCGTCATTGATCGATATTGGGATCAACTTAGCCGCCCTGCACGGAAATGAAACCAATAGCCCATCCGTTAAAGAAGTTACTTCATCTTTCTCAGGCATCGAAAATGAGCTTGGAATGATTAGCCGCGAGGCCTCTTTCTTTTTTTCTGATAAACGACAAACGGCAACGTCAGCGCAGACTACGCGATATAATTTCGATGTTGATAAGCTTGCATCCATCCTCGACGCAGAAAACGCGCAGATCATAAAGAAAGTCAAAGCAATAATTTCCGATCCAGAATTTGCACTGTTATCTACGGGTGATCTTTCAGCTTATCGCGAACAGGTTCTGTCATGGTGCAGACTGCTTGCCTCACAAGGGCTTGGTGCCATGGCCTATCCAAAAGAATTTGGTGGCCAAAACGATATGACTTCATATTTCGCAGTCATGGAAACATTGAGTTACCACGATCTCAGCCTTGTTATAAAATTCGGTGTGCAATTCGGTCTCTTTGGAATGAGTGTTTACTTCCTTGGAACAGAAAAGCATCATCGGAAATATTTGAAATCAATCGGTACTCTTGAGCTTCCAGGATGTTTTGCTATGACAGAGACGGGACACGGTTCGAATGTCCGCGGCATTGAAACTACGGCAACATTTGACGCTAAAAATCAAACATTCACAATACAGACGCCGAACGAATTCGCGCGCAAAGAATACATCGGTAATGCAGCGCTGCACGGGCAAATGGCAACGGTCTTCGCCAAACTAATATTAGATGGAAAAGATTTTGGTGTAAGCGCTTTTATCGTGCCCATCCGAAATACAGAGGGACGACCCAAGCCGGGTGTAACGATTAAAGACTGCGGACGAAAGATGGGACTGAATGGCGTTGACAATGGCGTTATCTATTTTGACAACGTAGTTATTCCTAAAGAAAATATGCTCGACCGATTTGCGAGCGTTACTGACGATGGGAAATTCGAAAGTCCTATTGCCTCTGACAATCGGAGATTTTTCACGATGCTCGGAACACTGGTTGGCGGACGCATCGGGATACCGCGTGCTGGTTTAAGCGCTGCTAAAACAGGTTTGACTATCGCCATCAAATATGGAGATCAAAGGTTGCAGTTTGGTCCCGAAGGTGGTAGCGAAATTCCAATCCTCAACTACCGCACCCATCAGCGAAGACTCATGCCGTTGCTCGCAAAGACGTATGCGTTTCACTTCTCTCTGCACTACCTCACGCAACGTTTTCTAAATCGTACAGAAGAAGAAATGCAGGAGATCGAAGCGCTGGCTGCAGGATTGAAAGCGCTGGCCACATGGAACACTACCGAGACACTTCAACAATGTCGTGAGTGCTGTGGAGGCAAAGGATATCTTTCTGAAAACAGGATTGATGATTTAAAGAACGACACCGAAATCTTCACCACTTTCGAAGGAGATAATACCGTGCTGCTTCAGCTTGTGGCAAAAAGCAGGTTGACAGAATTCAAACAGGAATTTAGTAATATGAACGTATTCGGAATACTGAACTACGTTGCTGTTCAAGCCAAAACATCCATACAGGAAAAAAATCCATTCGCTGTTCGTAATACGGAGGACGAACATTTGCTCGATCCTGAGTTTCACCTTCACGCATTTACTTATCGCGAACGCTCGATCCTGACATCCGCTGCGAAAAGATTAAAGAGTCATATCGATGACGGCATGGATTCATTCGATGCATTTAATCTTTGCCAGCCTCATTTGGTTGAGGTGGCGATCGCATATATTGAACGAATACTTCTAGAACAATTTGTTAGTCACTTGAAAAATGTAACGGACGAGGGATGCCGAACGGTGTTGACAAAACTCTATAACCTGTTTGCATTATCAACGATTGAAAAGCAAAAAGGATGGTATCTTGAAAACGGATATATGGAAGGTGTGAAAACAAAAGCAATTCGAAAATTAGTTGACTCTCTTTGTCAGGATATTCGACTTGATGCAGTGCCGCTGGTAGATGCTTTCAAAATTCCTGCTCAATGTTTAGCTCCAATTGTGCGGTAAAAAACTTGAAAGCTAAAAATGAGCGATGGCACAATGTTATAGCTCGCTGACATCTGAATGACACAAAAACGATCCATTTTTTTAATCATCATCCTCGGGTCGCTGGCCACCATAAGTCCATTCTCGATTGATATGTACTTGCCAGGTTTCCCGGCGATTGCAAAAGATCTCCATACAACGATCGCATTTGTTCAATTGTCGCTCACGAGTTATTTCGTTGGCATCGCCATGGGTCAAATGTTGTATGGACCATTGTTAGATCGTTTCGGAAGAAAACCGCCATTGTATCTCGGGCTTTCAATTTACATACTTGCATCGTTAGGTTGCGCGATCACAAATTCCGTTGAGTCGCTTATCGCGATGCGGTTTCTCCAGGCGCTGGGCGGATGCGCCGGAATTGTTGCCGCACAAGCGCTGGTGAGAGATCTTTTTCCGATAAACAAAACAGCCCAGGCTTTTAGTTGGATGACACTTGTGATAGCTGTTTCACCGATGATCGCGCCAACGACCGGAGGATACATGACTGCTGCGGTGGGATGGCATTCGGTATTTATTGTGCTTGCCGCGATTACTTTCTTTATTCTGGTTTGCACGATATATTTTTTACCTTCTGGAAAAAAAGCTGACAAGACAATTTCACTGGCTCCAAAATCCGTTATCGGAAATTTTGTTACCGTACTAAAACAACCGCAGTTCTTAATTTACACCCTTGCCGGCGGACTCGCCTCTGCAGCTCCGTTCGCCTACATCGCTGGCTCACCGGATGTATTCATGAATCAATATCACGTCACAGAAAAGGAATATGGATGGATCTTTGCCATTGTTGCCGCAATCATGATTGGCTCAACACAGATGAATCACCTTTTGTTGAAGCGCTTCAGTAGCCAGCAAATTATTCGCGTCACGTTTTTCTACCAAATGGTGGTTGGCATTCTGTTTCTTATGGGAACAATTTTGAACTGGTATGCCATGATTCCGTTCATTATAATGACAACGTTGTTCATTGCGGGTCACGGCCTGATTAATCCAAATGCTACAGCATTATCACTTGCACCATTTTCAAAACATGCTGGAAGTGCCGCATCACTGACCGGAAGCTTTCGAATGGGCATGGGTGGCGTTGCATCTGCGTTGGTGAGCACATTTCATAATGCATATGCAATACCCATGGTGGCGGTGATGGTGGGATGTTCTCTCGCCGGATTCCTATGTCTTGCTGTTGGGAAATCGACCGTGAAATATGCGGCAAGAAAAAATCAGGAAGAAGAACCATCGATCATGATGTAGCTCATCACTACTAAACACTCGTTCGGACAACATAATTTTTTTAAGACATTGATTTGTGTGCATGGACTGCTATTTTCGCAAGCACTAACAACCAGACCTCAACAGCATGAAAAAATATTTATGCTCAGCTTTGCTTTTATCAAGCCTCACGCTCACTCCGGTGAGTAATCTTTTCGCTCAAGACCAAACGATTCAAAATGATTCAGGAGCCACAGCGTGGATGCTAACATCAACTGCGTTGGTGTTGTTGATGGTGCCGGGCCTTGCCATGTTTTATGGAGGATTAGTCCGTACAAAAAATGTTCTCGGTACCATGATGCACAGCTTCACTGCCATGGGAATAATGACTTTGTTATGGGTAACCGTGGGATACAGCATGGCATTTGGCCCAAATATTCTTGGTGGATGGTTTGGGTGGAGTAACCGCTATTTTCTTTTACAAGGAATCGATACCACCATCATGAGTGCTGGCATTCCCGAATATGTTTTCTCAATGTTCCAGGCAAAGTTTGCAATCATTGCACCCGCCCTGATCGCGGGCGCTTTTGCCGAAAGAGTTTCCTTTAAAGGCTACTGTTTTTTTATTGCCCTATGGGGACTCCTCATCTATAATCCACTGTGTCATTGGGTGTGGGCTTCCGATGGTTTTCTTTTTAACCTCGGCGCCAAAGGGGCGATTGATTTTGCAGGGGGAACTGTTGTTCACATTTCGGCAGGTGTGAGTGGACTGGTTGCCGCCATTTATTTAGGCGCACGAAAATCTTATCCACATTTGCCAATGCGTCCAAATAATTTAGTAATGACATTGATCGGCGCAGGTTTGCTCTGGGTTGGATGGTTCGGTTTCAATGCAGGAAGCAGTATCTCCAGTGGATTGAGTACAGCACAAGCGCTCACGGCAACACAAGTTGCTGCTGCGACAGGCGCGTTGACATGGGTGATCATCGAAGGATTGCACCAGGGAAAAGCAACAGCCCTTGGCTTTGTGAGCGGAATTCTTGCAGGGCTGGTAGCAATCACTCCCGCAGCAGGAGTTGTTCAACCCATTGGGGCAATTGCCATTGGAATATTAGCCAGCGTGTTTTGCTACCTTGGCATTCTCCTGAAAAATAAACTTGGCTTTGACGACACGTTAGATGCATTTGGCATTCATGGCATCGGTGGAATTATCGGCGCAATCTTTCTCACATTTTTTATTCGTGCAAGCTGGATGTCAGAAGCCAGTTCTGTGAGTGTCGGCTGGGATCTTTGGTCACAACTCGGAGTGCAGGCATTAGCGGTGTTCATCGCGATTGCTTATTCAGCGATAGGAACATTTGTACTTTTATTTGTACTGAATAAAGTCACACCAATACGATCCAGCAGTGAAGCTGAAATGAAAGGCCTTGATAGTTTCTATCATGGCGAACGCGGTTACGGTATGATCAATCCAAGCTAATTTCTTAAATCTATTTTTATGAAACTCGTTGTTGCCATCATTCGCGAAAATCAACTTGACCAGGTTCGTGAAGCCTTAATCGCTGCAGGCATTGAAAGAATAACGGTGAGCTATGGATCTGGCCACGGCCGAAGTAAATCAGAGGAGATCTATCGAGGGCAAAAAATTGTTCCAAACCTTATTCCAAACGCACGACTTGAAATCGCGGTCAATGATGCCTTTGTAGATATCACGTGCAACGCGATCATCAATGCAACCCAGGCTAATGATGGCGGCCTGATCGGAAGCGGAAAAATATTTGTAATGCCCTTGGAGGAATGTATAAGATTGCGCACCGGAGAGAGAGGATCAGAGGCGATTTGAGATTGAGTTACCTGTGACGCGGATTCCTTTATGAAGAGTAGCGTGACAGACAATCGTTGTGAATAAAAGACACAAGTCAAAATAATTCCGCAGAATCGGAGCGATACTAATTTCAGTTCGCGGACTAAAACGCAAACGCGAAAGAGTTTAGTCCAACTTGGCTTTGTGCTAATCTTATGACTACTCGGCACCAGCAATCGTTTGATCAGATCAAATGTTTTTCGTAAACGCTAAAGCTCTTTGCAAATGCATTTGGCTCATAACGTGCTCTGGCTTATTTTTACGCTCTCACCCCAAATGTCTAAATGTTCATGGCTAAAGAATCGTCTCCGTATATTCCTAAAACCGATGTCGTGTTAATGGGTGCTGGTATCATGAGTGCCACCCTGGGGATGATCCTCAAGGAAGTTAATCCTGATATCACCATTCAGATTTTTGAAAGACTGAACGATGCCGGAACAGAAAGTTCAGATGCATGGAACAATGCCGGAACAGGACATTCAGCTTTTTGTGAGTTGAACTATACACCTGAAAAAGCAGATGGTTCTGTAGACATTTCCAAAGCGGTAAACATCGCGGAAGCATATGAAATGTCGCGTGAATTTTGGTCATACCTGGTAGAAAAGAAGCACCTCCCCGATCCTACTGAATTCATTTCCCCTCTTCCACATATCAGT
>CBQWHS010000079.1:0-10608 GCA_967728665.1 uncultured Chryseosolibacter sp.
ATATTTGTGTCCGCCGAAATTGCGCTGAAGAATTCTTCCATCCTCAGGTCTGTCGAACACTGCACCCCATGCTTCTAACTCTCTCACGCGATCGGGCGATTCCTTGGCATGAATCTCAGCCATTCGCCAGTTGTTCAGATACTGACCACCGCGCATGGTATCAGCAAAGTGTACTTTCCAGCTATCGCGATCATCAACATTTGCCAGCGCTGCAGCAACTCCACCTTCTGCCATCACGGTATGCGCTTTACCCAGTAACGATCTACTAATCATTGCGACCGAAACTCCGGAGGCCGCGGCTTCTATAGCAGCACGAAGGCCCGCACCTCCCGCACCGATAACTAATACATCATAATTGTGTTGCTCGTACATTTTTTATATCCCGGATTATTTTCGGTCCTACTGTCGCACAACTAACTCGAAACCTAAAACTCTAAACTCGAAACTTTGAACTCAAAACTTAGAATTCGAAACCTTGAACTTAAAATATCCTCATGTCCGTCCAAATCCCCATCGAACACAGTCGCACGTAAACATCAGCGAACATCACACCGAACAAACTAAACCAAGCCCAGTTCATGTGACCTCTGTTCAGACAGCTTGCGCAATTATAGACTTTACGTTGCACAGGCGATTTTGACAGACGGTCTTTGAATCCACCCACCAGGTGTCTGAAGCTGTGACAACCAAAAGTATATCCACCAAGGAGTGTAGCATTTAATGTGAGCACGAGTGTTCCTATTCCAATACCGAATGTTTTTTCATGTGTTACAGGATCGATGAACCACATCGCCTTGTATGCATCATAGAAAAGAATGATCACAAATAAAATCGCCAGGTATAAGAAGTAGCGATGAATGTTTTGCATGATGAGCGGAAACGAGTTTTCGCCAAGGTATGTTTTGCGTGGCTCAGAAACTGCGCAAGCTGGAGGGTCTGCCCAAAACGATTTATAGTAGGCACCACGATAATAGTAACACGTGAATCGCATTCCTCCGGGGGCCCAAAGAATTAACAGCGCGGGAGAAAATGGAAGGATCATTGGCCACCAATCTGGCTTTGGCCCGAACCAGCTATGAGGAGAGTCACCGAATATCTCGGGTGAATAAAAAGGAGAAATGTATGACCCGATAGCATAGTGCTCACCTTGAAATGCGGCCCAGGTAGCATAGAGGATAAAAGAGGAGAGGCCTAAAAAAACAAATAACGGGCGGGCCCACCATATGTCCTTTCGTGCTGTAACGCCAAAACCAGCCATTGAAGTACGGTTTGTGTTAATTCTCTATTAGGTTAAAGAAAAATATTGTGAAAAGCAACGGAAAAATTATTGGTTGATTTGTTAATTGGCTATCAGTTCGCTCGATCATTGAGTGTGAAGGCAATTCCCACTTTCAAACAAGCAACACTTTTTCGTAATGCATCGATGAGCGAGGTAGGTTTATGAAACCTCCATTGATTGATATGTCATCACTCCGCGACTACTCCTTAACTATCATGTGCTATTTATTTCTTGGGTCTCCTTGATTGTGCTTCATCCCAATGAAATGCTTCTATCACCAATCCCAAGGAAGGGGATTCCTCGAACAACTTGCAGCTTTCAATGATATTTGCAGTTTCGGAATAACGAGCTTTTAATTATAAGAAGAAATCTAAAAAGTTTTGTCTATTTCGACACAATTGCTACCCCGTCTGTAAAGTCACGAGCATATCAACGCAAAAAGCATTTGATTTCTCACGCACTCCGGTTGCGTCAGAAACTAATCAACAGATAACAAATCAACACCTGAACGACCCTGACGGGTTTAAACTTTCTACTTATTATTCACAGGTTTGTTAATCTGTGATTCTATCAGGCCGCCTTCCAGTGTTCCTGTCAAGCTGATAAACTCAACACGTCGATTGGTCGACTTACCTTCAACCGTGGCGTTGGTGGCAATCGGCTTAGCTTCTCCCCAGCCTTTCGACTTCAAGCGATAGTCACGAATACCGAATTTTATCAATGCTTGCTTTATCGCCTCGGCTCTTGCTTCCGACAATCGCTGATTGGCAACAGCATCACCGTCACTGTCCGTGTGTCCTTCAATACTGAATGATGTGCTAGGATATTCCTTCATGAACGTTGCAATCTTGTTGATGGTAGTAAATGATTGAGGTTTGATCGTTGCCTTCGCTACATCAAACAAGATATCCCGTGTCGAGAACATACCTTTGGAAACGACTTGTTCGAACAACGACATTTCATCCGGTGTGGTCACAACGCAACCATTTGCATCGCCGACTGTTACAGTATAAACACCTAACGTCAGGTTTGTGATATCCTCTGTTGTTGCCCCGTGACTCCAGCGATAATTGTAAGGTTTTACACCGCCGAGCACGGTAATGTAAATTGCCCCGCTTGCATCGCCACAACATTTTACATTTCGAACTGAATCGATGTGCAGGGATAGCATTTCGGGTTCCGTGACGTAGGTGTGAAGTGTTTTTAAACATCCATTGGCATCGGTAACAAGTACTGAATAACTATCCGCTTTCACATCTTTGATATCCTCGTTCTTGCTTCCATTACTCCATGCGAACTGGTACGGTTCAACGCCACCGGAGACCGCGATGTCAACCGCACCCTGTGATTCTCCAAAACATTTAATATTTGTCACCTGCGCTATCTCCGCAACGTAAACAGGAGGTGCTTCGATCGTTGCTTCAAGCGTGCTCTTGCATCCGTTGCCTTCCGTTATCGTAAGTTTATAGTTACCAGCAGGCAGGTTACTGAGATCTTCGCTCTCAGCACCATTGTTCCATTTGAAACTATACGGTGCAATTCCTTCGAGCACAGTCACAAAAATTGACCCTGAATTCTCGCCACTGCAGCGAATATCCGTGATAGCATCGATGGATTTGATAAGCTTGCGTGGCTGTGTAATGGTAGAACTATTGGTGGCTTTACATCCATTGGCATCCGAAACGGATACGGTGTAATCTCCCGCGGCAGCTTTCGTGACTCGGCTTGCCGTTTCACCATTGCTCCATAAATAATTGTAAGGCTTTGCACCGCCACTCGCGCGCACTGCTATTTTTCCAGTCTCTTGTCCAGAGCACGCCACGTTCACTAGTGAATCCAGCGTAAGATTTAATTTCTGAGGTTCTGTGACAACGGCATTCAGATTGGCAACGCATCCATTGGCATCCCTCACTTTTACAGAATAATTTCCAGCCAGTATATTTAGCAAATCTTCTGCCTTTGATCCGTTGCTCCACAAGTAACTATGAGGCTGTGTGCCTCCGCTTACGCTGATATCGATGAAGCCTTTGTTATCCCCAAAGCACTTGACATTATAAACCGTATCGAGTGCCACGCCAAGCTGTGCTGGCTGAATCAATTTTGCAATGGTCGTTGAAGAGCATCCTTTGGCATCCTTCACAGTCAATTGATAATCTCCTGCGGGTAAGTCCGTAAGGTTTTGCTTAGTCGCGTTGTTGCTCCAGCTATATCCATAAGGCATCGTACCTCCACTTACGTCAACGGTAACTGATCCTGTTTTGTCGCCGAAGCATTTTACGTTGACAATATTTGTGATTTTGGATTCGAGCTGCGGTGCACCGGTGACCGTTGCTTTCAGGCTCTTGCTACAGCCACTGGCATCGGTGACTATCATTGAATAATCGCCAACAGCAAGATTGGTTATGTTACTTGTGGTGTCTCCTGTGTTCCAGGCAAACTTGTACGGTTGTTTACCGCCCGCCACGGTTGTTTTTATACTTCCCTTTGTCTCGCCAAAGCAATTGTTGTTGATGACAGCTCCCAAAGAAGCAACCAACTCATTCGGTTCCGTAATAATTGCGCTGAGTGATTGCGCACACCCATTTGCATCGGTGATCTTCACTGAATAATTCCCGGCTAAGGCAGAAGTGATGTCCTGCGATTTGTCACCGTTGCTCCACGAATATTTATAAGGTCCCACGCCTCCGGCTGCATTAATATGAATTTCACCTTGTTTGTCGCCTTTACAGGACACATTTTTCACATCCATGATCTTAGATGTAAAAACCTCTGGTTGCGTCAGGGTTGTTTTCAATGTTTGCTTACAACTCGATCCATCGGTGATTGTCAATGTGTAATCACCAGCAGCCACATTCACCAGATCTTCTGTGGTCTGACCTGAACTCCAAAGATATTTATATGGCAATTGTCCGCCTGTGACCGTAACCTGGATAGCACCTTTGCTATCATTGAAGCACAAAAGATTTTTTGCATAGTTCAACTGTGCAATGATCGCTGAAGGTTGCGCAATTTTAGCGCTCAATATTTCAGTGTGACTATTAGCATCCGTAACGGTCACTGAGTAATCGCCTGCAGGAATATTGATCAGGTTCTTTGTAGAATCACCATTGCTCCATTTGTATCGATATGGAGCTACTCCACCAGCGACATCGATGGTTATACTTCCGTTTTTGTCATCCGCGCACTTGATGTCTTGCATAGAAACTAACTTCACCAGGAGTGGAGGCGGATGAATGATCGTTGCCGTGACATTTTTCTCACAACCATTCGCGTCAGCCACGTTCAGCGAATAGTTTCCGCCCGGCACTCCCGAAATGTCTTGTGTCGTTGCTCCGTTGCTCCAGCTGTACCGATACGGTTGTACACCGCCGGCCACGTTTACATCGATCGCTCCATTGTTAAGACCATACTTGATAATGTTTGTCACCTTGCTCACTTGAACATCCAACAACGATGGCTCTTTTATAGTCACCGAAATACTCGAATCACGACAACCATTGGCATCGACAATTCTTAAATTGTATTTTCCTGCTTTCATGTCGAACAGGTCGCGTGAAGCCGCACCATTAGACCACGTGTACTTGTAAGGATGTGTTCCACCAACGACCGATACATTTATCGACCCGTTATTACCTCCAAAACAAGTAACGTCTTTTGTAGCGATCACTGAGCTGACAAGTTTTACCGGTTGATTAATTGTCGCGGAAAGCGTTTGTATACAACCGTTTTTATCGGTGATCGTAACGTTGTACGTTCCCGCGCCAACGTGCTCGAGATTTTGTGTTGCATCGCCGTTGCTCCATTTGAAGGTGTAGGGGGTAACACCGCCGGATACCGCAAGTGGAATCGAACCGGTCTTGTCTCCAAAGCAACTGATGTGTTTCACTTCACCTAATTTTCCAACGAGTTGCATCGGTTGGGTAATGACTGTATTCAGTGTTTGCTTACACCCTTTTGTATCGGTAACCGTAACCGTATAACTTCCCGCAGGCAGCTGCGCAATGTTCTGTGTGACTGCTCCGTTGCTCCAAAGAAACTTATATGGTGCTACGCCACCTGCCACATTGATACTTACTGCACCTGTTCGCTCTCCAAAACATTGAATGTTCACGGCGCTTTCAAGCTTAACAACCAACTGTGCGGGTTGTGTAATTTCTGCGCTCAGCGTCCTAATGCAGCCTTTTGCATCCGTCAACTGGACTTCATATTTACCTGCTCCGACACTTTCAAGATCTTGCGTGTTTGCGCCATTATTCCACTTGTAAGTATACGGACCAACACCACCTGAAACACTGATATCGATGCCACCGCTTTTGTCATCAAAGCATGAAACATTTGTTATCGATTTCACCAGGTAATCAATCTTAGAAGGTTGCACCAGGTTTGCTTTTACAGTTTGTACGCAACCCCCTGCATCCGTAACAGTAAAACTATAATTTCCGGCAACTACATTGTTGAGGTTGAGTGTTGTATCACCGCTATTCCACTTGTATTTGTAGGGCAGTGATCCACCCGTAACGCGCACCGTAACTGATCCGCTTTTATCCCCATTACAGTTAATATCATTATAAGACTGAAGGCTTGCAACAAGCTTGGGTGGCTCTATAATTTGCGCGTCTGCAATGGTAGTACAGCCAACTGAGTCTCTTACTACCACAGAATAATTTCCCGCGCCAAGGCCAAGAATATCTTCAGTCTTTTGAGTGTTGCTCCATTGATAACGATATGGACGCACACCACCAGTTACGGAGAGATCAACGGCACCTGATTTTTGACTGAAACAGCTAATGTTACTAACTTTTGTTTTCGCAGCTAAAGGTGAATTCTCTTTTATCACTAAACTCAACGAGTCTATACAGTTATTAGCATCCTTGATTTGCACTGAAAAACGACCCGCTTTGACCCCCACAATATCCTGTGTGTTTGCGCCATTGCTCCATCGATATGAATACGGTGTCACGCCACCGGCTACGCTGATATTGGCCGCACCTTTCGCTTCATCGTTACAAAGTATGTTCGTAATTCCGTCAACCTGACGCGTGAGCTTCGTTGGCTCCGTGATTGTTTTCGAATAATTGGCAATACAACCATTCTTGTCCGTTACTTTAAGACTGTATGCTCCGGCTTTGATGTTGCTAAGATTTTTTGAAGTATCACCCGAAGTCCACGCATACTTGTAAGGCGTGACTCCCCCAGCAACATTCAGGTTGATAGACCCTGTGCCGTTGCCCTTACAATCAACTTGTTTAATAATGCCCTCACTCAGCGTAAGCATGCGTGGCTCCGTAAGCTGGGCTGAAAGGGATTCAGAACATCCTTTACTATCCGTGACCAACACACTGTAAGATCCGGATTTTAGACCTCGGATGTCTTCTGCTTCAATGCCGTTACTCCATTTGTATTTGTAAGGCGCAGACCCACCGACTACCGACAGGTTAAGTGCACCGGTGCTCTGACCAAAGCAATTGATGTTAGTGACGTTTTCAAAACTCAATTGAAGATCGGCTGGCTCCTGAAGCACTGCTTTCAAATCATTCTCACAACCATTTGCGTCTAAGATCTTTACCGAGTACTCGCCAGCAGGAATGTTGATCAGATCCTGAGTGATCTGGCCGTTGCTCCAACGGTAACGATAAGGCTGTACACCGCCTTCCACTTTGATGTCGATCGCGCCATTGTTACCACCATTACAGTTAATGTTCGTGGTGGATGCAACTTGCGCGGCGAACAGAGGCGGCTCGGAGATGGTGGCTTCTACTTTTTGTTTAAAGCCATTTTTATCGGTAATCGTCAGCGAATATTTTCCGGCGCCAAGCCCTTTTATATCTTTCGTTGTTTCACCTGTACTCCATAAAAAAGTATATGGACTTACACCCCCGGCGACTGATACATTAATTTCTGCGGTCTTATTTCCGTTACACGAAATTTGCGTTGCATTGTCGATGCGCGCCACCAATGGTGTCGGTTGAGACACAGAAGCGTTCAAAATTTTCGCGCAACCTGCCGCATCGTTTATACGGACTGAATATGCTCCGGCTGGCAGATTGGAAATATCTTCGGTAAGACTGCCGTTGCTCCACCTGTATTTGTAAGGAGCAACCCCTCCGGATACATCAATGTTGATGGCTCCATCTTTTCCTCCATTGAAAGAAATGTCATTTACCTTTTGTAATCCGACGACAAGCAACGGAGGTTCTGTGATCTTCGTGCTGACAGAATGAGTACATCCATTGTTATCGACAATCTTAACAGAATAATCACCCGCGGGCACGCCCGTAATGTCCTGGGCTTTTGCGCCATTGCTCCATTCATAAGAAAAGGGTTGTCTTCCGCCGGAAACATTGATGTTAATCGCTCCACCGACATCGCCGAAACACCGCAGGTTTTTGATTTCATCGAACGTCACCGAAATAGCCGAAGGTTCTATCACTTTTGTTGATGAGACCTCTGTACATCCTTTCGAATCCTTTACTACGATTTCGTAAACACCAGCCTTCAGGCTTCTTAAGTCTTCCGTCTTGGCACCATTATTCCATTCGTAGGAATAGGGTGGCACACCACCGCCCACGGTCACATCGATACTTCCCGTTTGATCCCCATTACATTTTATATTTTGAATGTCATCCAACGATCGGACAATCAAAGGCTTTTCATGCACTTGCGCCGTGATGATTTCCTGACACAGGTTGGCGTCAGTCACCAGCACTGAATAATTTCCGGAGTTTACGTTTTTAATATCTTCAGTCTTGGCACCGTTACTCCAATTAAAAAGGTACGGGGCCTTACCTCCAGACACCGAAATATCAATCTCACCATTGTTATAGCCATAGCACAGGATATCGGTTGTTTTCACCACATTACCAGCAAGTTGTGGTGGTTGTTTTACTTCAATTTCTAATGTATCACTGCAGCTAAATCCATCGTATACCGCCACCCGATATTTTCCGGCTTTCAACGCCGCAATGTCTTGCGTTGTATCACCATGAGTCCAGTGATATCTGTAAGGAGGAAAACCCCCGGTTGGCTCAATGTTAATTGCACCCTTTGATTCGCCAAAGCAATTATTATTGGTGACCGCGGCCACATTGACTATGATTTTTGGCGACTGGGTGATGATAATGTTCACAGCGCCTTTCGCTGGTTTGTCCTGCGATAGAACCGCAGTCGAAAAGAAGAACATGGGAATAAACAGCAGAAGCAGTTTTGAAAATGCAGTAGTTTTCATAGAGCTAGTAGGTATAGGCCTTAGGTTCTTGAAAGGTAGATGTAACCGACAGTATTAACAATGTATTTGCGGAGAAATCATACTTAACACTGTAGCAGCATGTACCAAATTGGAGTTTCGTGCTGCTTTTTTCGTAGTAACCGTTGGGATGATTTACGCAGATGTTTGGTAAAATATGTGGGTTCATAACAGAATTTGCCAGATTCGCATCCTTTGCTCTGGATGTGTTATATGACGATTCGCCAAAAAACCAATGCGCAAGGTTCTGGGCATGTGTAATATCCAGATAGCTATTGGATAACTTAATATTGGCCGAAGGTGCTTTGCACGCACTTCTAAACACGTATCGATTTTTATCAATATTGTGAACCATATCAAACACATCACTGAGGGCGGACTACATATATTCGTCTTGCCGGAATAAAACCACCGACTTTTTTAATATCTTCATAGGATACACAAGGAAGGAAGCAGAAGTTGGAAATGATCGGACAGTTTTGGATGCCCATTAATAGTACGATTTTTTCCTGTTCGGGTCTTCAGGACCGAAGGGTGTAGCCAGCAAATAATTTATCTCCTTCACCAATACGAACAATTATGAGCACTTCAACAATTACCGCAGATGCCCGTGTTGCTGAGCGGAGGTTCTACACAGGAATGGCATTCGCCATCCTTGTGACTGTGTTAGTCGGTTTTGCACGAAGTTTCTTTCTTAGGCCACTATTTCCCGAACATCCATCGCCAACAGAGCCGATCTTTTATGTGCACGGGGGCCTTTTCACATTATGGATCGTAGTCTTTGTAGTTCAAGTTGTATTGATCGCACAGCGGAGAGCTGATCTTCATCGTCGTATAGGCGCATTTGGCGGAGTGTTAGTTTCGCTAATGGTTGTATTCGGGGTACTTGGTGCTTTAAAAGCTGCGATCCGTACTACTGGTTTCATTGGTATACCCGTTCCGCCTTTGCAGTTCCTTGCCATTCCGGTGTTCGATATGATTCTGTTTCCGTCATTTGTTGCTGTGGCCCTCCTGCAGCGTAACAATGCCCAAAGTCATAAACGGTGGATGTTAATTGCGACATTAAATTTAATAACTGCGGCCATTGCGCGTTGGCCAGTTGTAGCAGACCTTGGTCCGCTCGCGTATTTTGCGCTCACAGATCTTTTCGTGGTCGCACTTGCAATTTGGGATTTTCGCTCAATGGGAAAATTACACCGGGCCACGCTTGTGGGAGGCTTGTTGCTCATCATCTCTCAACCCTTACGACTGGCGATCTCCGGAACAGCAGCGTGGCTGACCTTTGCCGACTGGGCAACGGGATTGATAAAATAGTTTGAACTTAGCTGAAATATATTCTTTTATGGTTTGCCCTTTGGCTGCGCTATCTTGATGGCGCGTTCAATAACTGAACCGGCTTCAGATCAATTCCTTTTGATAGAATAGATATAATATTCAGTCCCTGCCAATTTTTCTACGTTGCCCAGGTTTTACCAACCTCTGCGAGAGGAACACATCCTTTGTACGGTCCAGGAACCTGCTTGTACTGTAGTACTTTAGTTGCGCCTGCCTCGCTGGTAAAAAAACCCAATAACGTCAGTTCTTTTAATTCAACGATAAAAGGTTTGCTGGTTTGCACACCCGCGTTCCACCAGCCGGAAGAATTACCTGAGCCGTTGCTTTGCAGTGCCGCATCGTGTTGTTCCTTGAAGTAGCTGATTTTCTCCTCATCGCTGCAATCAAGAAACGCGTTTCCATAACTTTCACGTGCACCATTGTCGAAGTCATTGAGGTTTTTCAAAAACGAGTCTTGACTTTCCTTTGGATAAATTTGCTTCAGCATGCGATCGATAAACATGGGAACGCCCACGTCTATTGCACCAGGAGTATCCGTTCTTGGGATGATGATCTCCGTAAGCGCAGCAACTAGAGAAGCTTGTTCGACTGAAAAAAACTCCGGCTTAAAATCAAGCTTGGGGTCAGCCTTACATCCATTTAGAATTCCCGCCAATGCTGGCCCAGTGATCGCGTATCCAAGTATCGCGGCAGTGTGTTGTAAAACTTCTCTTCGTTTCATTCCTGATTCAATTAATCGTTAGAGGTTTCC
>CBQWHS010000080.1:0-10525 GCA_967728665.1 uncultured Chryseosolibacter sp.
TTGCTTTGCAGACTCTGCCAAGCCCCGCCATTGTGGGCATCAAAACCTCTTGCTTTAAGAACACTTTTCGCAGAATTTAATTCAGGTTTCATGCCAAGCATTTTTCGTATTTCCTTCCACATATTTTTTCTGAGTATTATTAACCAAATTACTATATCCTAAATATCGGATGCCTTCTACGTGCATTGAGTGTTAAAGCATAGATTTCCAATCGTCAGGAAGTCAATTTCCGGTTCCGGCCGAAGATTCTTTTTTCTTTTTCTGTGTCGATATTCCGAACGGAAAATATAGTGGGCAGACGCCTATAAGGCTTGTGATCGCAAATATGATGGCTACGATTACCAAGCCTACACCCAGCACTCCCGTGATGATGTTTGAAGAATAAAGTACAGCGATTATAACCGCTACAAGGATTCTGAAATACCGGTCAACTATTCCCATGTTTTTTTTCATAATGTTCACTCATTAATTTTTAAACAAACATATTCGAGATAGAAGCAAATGTCAGTGACATTTGTTACAGTCCTTTCATGATTTTTGTCTGGTTTCTAAAAAGAATGATCTTATTTGGTTGCCACTTCTTTTTGGTGCGCTTGAATCACCACAGGTGACATCGCCATTTTATCAGCCGATGGTGGTTGACGGTGAGGTTCGGCGTTAACGTGCTCTTCGAACTAAAATTATAGCGGAGAAAATGCAATGAATTATATCGAATGGATCATGTTTTCCTCTTTAATAAAGTCTCTGAGTTGATTTTCAAATTTTTCAAATCCATCCGATTGAATGCGAAATCCGGAAGTATATTTGATAGTGTCTCTCCTCTCAGCAGGAAGCAATTCGTTTACCCACAACTCAAGAAGTTTTATGGGTGGTTTCCCGAGAATAGAAACTAATTCATTTTTAATCTTCTCTTTTTGCCCGGTGCTCCCACCACACAACGTAATAAACGAGTATTGTTTTATGTGAAACGCCTCATTGATCAAATATGACTTCATTGGCATTGCAATCCGTCCAGCCCAAATCGGCGCCACAAAGATCACGTGTTGGTAGTCGTCCAGATAATAAGGCGAAGGCTTAATGTCGGGTTTGCGGTTAAACAACAAGTCAAGCATGATGGAAAAACCGTTACGCTTATTTGTTGTTTCAATTTTTACAATATCACAATTCAATTTCTTCCGCAGATAATTTGCAAGCTTCTCATTGTTCTGAGTAAAGGAGTAATAAGCTATGAGCGTTTTCATAATAATAATTTTTTAAGAGTGGTTATACTAAATTATAAGGTTTCGAGATCGCAGTACCCAATACAATCCTTTAACATCAGTTTTCCATTCACGCAGAATGATGACGAGGACAATTTCTTCTAACAATTGCAATGCAGTTACCGAAACTGCCAAATAAAACATCAGGTAGGCAAAACCCAGTTCAAAGAAGAAAGTAAAAAAGAATAATGCCTGTAAAATGGCTGCAGCTTTTGCAAAGTAGGTGTGAAAGCTTGTGGTTTTTCTATAAACGATCAGTGAGACTGCGAATTGGGTCGCGAATAGAATCAGCAACCCACCAAAAATAAACCACTCCGCTTTTATGAATTCAGGATGAATAACACCTAACCCAATAGTGCAAACCAATACCGTAGCATCATCTGCTATGGAATCAAGTCTGGAACCAAAAACGCTCGTGACGTTAAATCGCCTTGATAAAGGACCATCAATTGCATCTGTTAGAAAACTAAGGACAACAAACCATTTAAATACACCAAATTGACCTAGGATAGCTAACGTCAATAAAAGCGGTGCAGACATTAACCGATATAGCGTAATGCCATTGATAAAATAGTAACTAATTCTTCTATTCACCATACTTATTCAAATTCGACCACGTCGGCTACAATCGCCGTAGTCACCGATGTGTAAAAGAACAAGTTGAGGACATCAGAGTCATACCTTACATTCACAAGTGCTAATCTTCGATTGTTAACTTTACCATTAGTCGACTCGAACTTTTCCCAAAGATTCTTCATCGCATTCTTATAAAGCATTCTATCATTGCCCAGGGGAATCAATGCAAACTGGGCTGTTGCCATTCCTAAACCATAACTTACACCGAGCACAGCTTTCGAAGTCGCTTCGCCCGAAACATTCGTTGCAACAACTCTGAAATTAGGATTAGTAAGCTGAACATTGGTAATATGACTTGACGCCGTCAATCCTGTTGAAGCGCATCCATTTAAAAAGCCGATTGCAACCAGACTGATGAGTGTAAATGCTATTGTTTTCATTTGTACTTGTTCAAAGTAAAGCACGATGATCCTCTCGTCTCTTTTAATGACAACAGTCATCGTTTTTCATGAGACTTGTCGTTATGACTAAACTCATAAAATAGAGATGACGATAATCACATTCCGCGATCGGCACTAATGGTACCTTCAATGCTTGCCAACTTAATATGAACCAGGCTTCAGACTTCTCCGTGTTATCAATCGATGATACTTATAGCAAACTGGCCAGTTCACAGACAGGACTTACAAAAGGGGAAGGGGCGAAAAGGCTTCTTCAATTCGGTCCAAATGAATTGCCCGAAACTAAAAAACGGTCGATACTATTCTTCTTTCTAAAGCAATTCAAGAGCATCCTGGTTGGCGTGCTGATTCTTGCTGCCGCGCTCTCGTGGATTACAGACCATACAGCAGATGCATACATTATCCTTGTTGTAGTTTTGATCGATGCTTTAATTGGTTTTCTCCAGGAATGGAAAGCTGAACAGGCAGTTTCAACCTTGCATAAAATGCTGACACCTCAGGCAAAAGTCTTACGCGACAATCAACAAATGATCGTGAAAGCGTCAGATCTCGTGCCAGGCGATGTTATGATACTTGAAGAAGGCGATTACGTTGCTGCGGATGCCAGACTTTTTGAAGTAAAGCACTTGCGGACAATTGAATCATCACTTACAGGAGAATCACTCCCAATCAATAAGACATCTGAAATTCTAACGGAGACCGTTTCCATTGGAGATAAAAAAAATATTGTTTGGAAAAGTACATTTGTTTCGAGTGGATATGGTAAGGCTGTGGTTTTTGCAACCGGCCGAAATACCTCAATCGGAAAAATCGCTACTTCGTTAGCGGACATAAAAGTTGAACCTTCCCATTTCCAGAAGAAAATTGACAAGCTCGGCACCCAGATGGGAATTGCCTCGGTCGCTGCGGCCGCTATACTTTTCGGAGTTGGATATTTTACCCTTGACCTATCCATTAATGAACTGGTCCTATTGGCTGTTGCCGTAATGGTTTCGATAATTCCAGAAGGCCTGCCAAGCATAATTGCAATTGTCCTTGCAATCGGTTCAAGGAGGATGACAAAACGCAATGCGATTGTCAGAGAATTTACTGCAACTGAAACATTGGGTGCGGTTACAACCATCATTACCGACAAGACAGGTACGTTGACAGAAAATGCTTTAACTGTTCGCAAAGTTTATTTGGCTAATGAGCCGGAGATAAAGGTGTCAGGAGAAGGATGGACCCCAATTGGTTCGTTTCAACAAGAAGAAAGTATTTTGGAAGTTCAACATCATGAGGCTTTGAAAAAGCTTATGACAATTTCTGCACTGTGCAACAACTCATCTGTCAGACACAACGCTTCGGAAAATAGCTATGAGTTAGTTGGCGATCCAACGGAGGGAGCACTGCTTGTTCTTTCCAGGAAAAGCGGAATCGAACCTGCGTTGCTCAAATTGAAAAAGATTGATGACCTCCCCTTTAATTCAACAACTAAACTGCGGGCATCCATCATTCAAAAAGAAAAGACAAATGCGCTTTTTACTATTGGTGCTCCAGAACAAATACTAAAAAAATGCGAATGGGTTCTTACTTCAAATGGCATTAAGACCCTGGATGAAATTACAAGGAACAACATACAGCAAAAGATAAATTCCTGGTCGTTGGATGCTATGAGGGTTATTGCTCTCGCATCTAAGGAATATTCAGAAACTGAAATTCATGAAAACGATTTCTCTAACTTGATATTCACTGGACTGGCTGGAATGATTGATCCACCTCGCGAAGACGTGCGGGAAGCGGTGCAACAATGCAAGGAAGCCGGCATCCGCGTGATCATGGCTACAGGAGATCACATCAGCACAGCCGTTGCTATTGCCAGGGCTGTAGGCATTATCACCGACAAAGATAAAAAGGAAGTTTTCGCATTATCAGAAGAGCAGCTTATCGTTCTTGATGAAAAAGAATTTGATGATGCAATCAAGAACGTAAACGTGTTTGCGAGATTGAATCCAGAAACAAAGTTACGCATTGCAGGACGGTTGCAGGAACTGGGTGAATTGATTGCGATGACTGGCGATGGTGTTAATGATGCGCCCGCATTGAAAAAAGCAGATGTGGGAATCGCGATGGGCATAATGGGTACGGACGTAGCAAGAGATTCAGCCAAAGTTGTTCTTGCGGACGACAACTTTTCAAGCATTGTTCATGCAATAGAGGAAGGAAGAATTGTATTTATGAATGCACGACAGGCAAGTTTTTACCTGATAACAACAAATTTCGCCGAGATCAGCACACTAATTATTACTATAGCCGTGGGACTACCCATGCCGTTAACGGCGATTCAAATTCTCTGGCTTAATTTGGTCACCGATGGGATTGGGGATATGGCGCTTGCCGCCGAGCGCGGCCACGGAGAGGCATTAAAGGCAAAGCCACTGCACAAAGACGAAAGGATCATCAATAAAAGCATCATCCCTTTTCTATTCATCAATGTAATTATCATGACTGGTGCATCCCTTGCCGCCTACATGTATTTTCTGCCTTCTGGTATTGAACACGCTCGCAGTGGAGTATTTATTGTGATGTCATTCACTCAGCTATTCAACATGTATAACATGCGATCCCTGACAAAATCGATTTTTCAAATCGGGTTCTTCTCCAATATCTATGTAACGATTACTATGGCATCCTCGGCAATCATAACTGTTGCGATAATTGATATCCCGTTCTTCAAAACAGTCTTTGGATTTCAAACCATTACACCACTAGAGTTTGTTGTACTCATTTCAATGTCATCGCTCGTATTGCTTGGAGGAGAAATTTATAAGTATCTTAAAAACAATCCCGAAAATGAATAGAGATGTGGTAATTACCTGGCTCATGAAAGGTGACGTGGCAATTCAATACCAGACAATCCGTGATTTAATTCATGGAAAGAAACAAGGCATTTCTGATCTTCAGAAAAAAATAGCTGTTGAAGGTTGGGGTGCGCGCTTTCTCTCCAAACAAAAAAAAGATGGACACTGGGGAATTACATTCTACCAACCGAAATGGACCAGTACCCACTATACACTTCTCGATCTGAAAACAATTGGCCTTTCACAACAAAACGAACAGGCAAAGAGAAGTGTGGCCATGGTACTTGCTCAACCTCAAGGAAACGATGGTGGCATTAATCTAGCGCGATCGTTAAAGTACAGTGATGTTTGTGTGAACGGAATGATTTTGAATTATTCATCATACTTTCTCCCGGAGTCTTTTGACCTAAAACGAGTTGTGGATTACTTGCTGGATGTTCAGATGGCGGATGGTGGGTGGAATTGTCAATATCTAAATCCGAACACCTCTCACAGTTCGTTGCACTCGACAATAAGCGTCCTTGAAGGTCTGCTTGAATTCCGAAGAGGGAATAATCGACATCGTTTATCAGATATCAAAGATGCTGAAAAGGAAGCTATTGAATTTCTCTTGCATCACAATCTCTACCAGTCACACCATACCGGAAAAACTATTGATGAACGAATGTTGCGGCTCTCTTTTCCATGTCGCTGGAGATATGATATTCTCCGGTGTCTGGATTACCTGCGAGATGCCCAGGTGCCTTATGACACGAGAATGGAAAGCGCACTCAGAATTTTACATAGCAAAAAAAGCAAGGATGGAAAGTGGTCACTTCAGCAAAAACATCCTGGACGAGTACATTTTGAAATGGAAAAAACAGGAACACCAAGCCGTTGGAATACGTTAAGGACGCTCCGGGTGCTTGATCATTTCAACAAGACACTCACTACGCACTGACATTCGTCATTGATTACGCAGTGAAGGTCTGTTATGATTAGAATCATCTTCTTTACGGACACTGATCATTATTGATGTCCTTTCACAAAACTACTTTTCGTAAAAAGAATGAAAAATATTCTCGTTCCCTGTGATTTTTCGAAGCCAGCTGAAGAGGCTTTCAAATTTGCCGTTACCATCGCCAAACAAAGCAAAGGTGCGATTCATGTCTTATACGTTGTTGATATAACATTTCTGAAAGGAAATCCAACTCTGGACTACGCTTATGCGTTCAATCTTTCCTTCCTTAAAGAGATAGAGAAGGAAGTGGAACAGAAATTTCAGATCATGCGCGGCAGGTATGCGCCTTTGACAATGTCGGTGACATTCAAGCACGCTATCAGTTCACTAACCTTAGAAATTGAAAAATACATTGCCGAAAACAAAATTGATCTCGTGTTGATGGGAACTCATGGTGATACAGGCGCAGCCTACGGCTCTCATACGGAGAAAATTGTTCGTCACTCAACCGTTCCGGTATTAACTGTTCATAATGCTCCCGACCACATTAAGAATATTGTTCTCCCATTGATGCCTGATCAGATTGGTCATAATTTCATGGAGGAAATAAAAAAACTTCAAACTTTTTTTCAAGCAAAGATTCATCTGCTGTATGTGAACACTATTCTTTTTTTCAAAAGCGACTCTGATTCAAATACTGAACTGACCAACTTTGCAAGACAGAAAGAACTCACAAACTACACTATTAACGTCCGATCAGATTACACGTTGGAGGAAGGTGTGACTCACTTCGCAAAAGAGATCAGTGCTGATATGATCGCTATCGGCACACATGCAAGAAAAGGCCTTGCGCATTTCTTTGTTGGAAGTACTGCAGAAGACGTAGTCAATCATTTAAAAATACCGATCTGGACACTCGCATTGAAATAAGCGATTGTTGTGCAACACGATGATATCAATCATCGAATGGTTTGACTAACGTCAGGCTTTTTCCATTTCGCAGCCGGGATATTTGAAATATTAACAAAACCGACTGTGGAATCGTTTTTCAGAATAAATACAGCCTTTTTAAGCGAAATTGGAGACATCTCGAGATTCACAATTCGGTTTTTCAAAGAGTTGTTCAAGCCACGCCAGGAATTTGAAGAATTTTTAAGACAATGTTTTTGGGTGGGATACAAATCTTTACCTCTAGTTGGAATCACGGCATTTATCATGGGCCTTGTACTGACCATCCAGTCGCGCCCTACTCTGGTTGAATTTGGAGCACAATCTCTTCTGCCCGCGATGGTCGGGGTTTCGTTAGTACGCGAAATATCCCCGGTGATTACCGCACTCATCTGTGCCGGCAAAATCGGATCTGGAATGGGAGCTGAATTAGGATCAATGAGAGTAACGGAACAAATCGATGCGATGGACGTTTCCGGCACAAATCCATTTAAGTACTTAATCGTAACGCGCGTTATGGCTACTACCATCACGCTCCCCGTTCTTTCAAGTTTATCCAATGCAATTTCGCTCTATGGAGGATATCTCGGTGTGAACATCCGAGGTCAGGTTAGTTGGAATTTGTACTGGACACAAGTTTTCGATTCACTCAGCTTCGGTGATGTTGTTCCTTCACTTATTAAAACTTTCTTCTTCGGATTCGCGATCGGAATTATCGGTTGCTACAAAGGATACAATTCAAAAAAAGGAACCGAGGGCGTTGGAAGGTCTGCAAATTCAGCAGTAGTCGTGGCCTCATTGTTGGTATTTATTATCGACTTGATAGCCGTTCAAATCAGTGACCTACTCGGTCTAACATGACCAGCATGAGCCCGGCACCTGTCATCGATGTAAAAAATCTATACAAGTCATTTGGCGATAACCATGTGCTTCGGGACTTTTCTTTGATCCTCAATCCTGGAGAAAACCTGGCGATACTTGGAAAGTCTGGCTCTGGAAAATCCGTTTTAATCAAATGCATTATCAATCTTATTGAGGCGGAAGCAGGGAAAATAAAAGTGTTGAATAGATTCGTAGATGAGCTTTCACAAGATGAACTTGATGAGCTAAGGGCCAGCGTTGGATTTCTTTTCCAAAGCAACGCGCTTTATGACTCAATGACCATAAGAGAAAATCTTGAATTTCCACTAAGGAGACACTGGAACAGGGAGCAGCGCGAGAAGGGTGCAGAAAGTGCCGTGATGGAAGCGCTTGCCGATGTCGGGCTGGCACACACAATTGACATGATGCCTGCGGAACTTTCCGGGGGAATGAGAAAAAGGATTGCTTTGGCCCGAACACTCATTCTCAAGCCTGCCATTATTTTGTATGATGAGCCAACAACTGGCCTGGATCCGATCACGGCCAGAGAAATCAGCCAGCTGATTGTTGAAGTGCAGCAGAAGTATAATACTTCCTCAATAATTATTTCGCACGACATGAATTGCATCAACATTACATCAAACCGAATAGTGATGCTGATCGATGGAAAGTGTTATGCAAATGACACGTATTCTAATCTCCGAAAATCGGAAGATATCAGGATCAAAGAATTCTTTGATTGATTTATGAGAAACAAGAAAATTGATAATGCGAAAGTTGGGTTGCTAGTCCTTTCAGGAATAGTCTTCCTTGTATTCACACTTTACATGATCGGAAAGAATCGAAATCTCTTCGGATCAACATTTACAATTACAGCGGTCCTGACCAATGTCAACGGGCTCGTTCCCGGAAATAACGTGAGGTACAAGGGAATAGATGTTGGCACTGTTCAATCAATATCCGTTACCAATGATACAGCAATCTATGTTGTCATGACCATTGATAAAAAGATGAAGCCTTACATTAAGAAAAACGCTATTGCAACGGTAGGTACAGATGGGCTAATGGGCAACAAACTAATCAACATTAATTCAAGCCCTACCCCTTCTGAGGCTATTGAAAAAGATGACGTGATTTACTCCAGGAAACCAGTGGAAACGGACGAAATGTTAAGAACGCTCAACACAACTAACAATAACATCGAAAAAATAACCAACAACTTATACGATATAACGACCAAACTAAACAGCAGTAAAAGTCTTTGGTCTCTCCTATCAGACACGGTAATCACCAAGGACCTCAAACAAGCCGCTGCAAGTTTTAAGAATGCCGGGGAAAATACTGCGGACCTGACGGCAACAGCCAATAACATCGTGAAAAAACTTGAAAATGGTAATGGCATAGCAAATAAGCTCTTTACTGATACCGCCATTGTAAGTCAGCTTATTAATTCACTTGATGAACTAAAACAAGCAAGCCACCAGGCTTCAACCATGACTAAAGATCTTGAGACAATTGTAAATGAAATGAAGCAAGGTGATGGCACAGCTGGTCTTTTGTTGAAAGACACCGTGCTAAGACAAACTCTTTTTAAGAGCGCATTAAACATAGAGCAAGGAACAGACCGTTTCAATCAAAACATGGAGGCTTTGAAAACTAATTTCCTCTTCCGAAGATATTTCAAGAAGCTGGAAAAGAAACAAAACGATGCAACGATAAAAGCAAAAAAAGATTAACACAAACCATTATGAAAAAAATACTTTGTCCAACCGATTTTTCAACAGCTGCACATGATGCTATTGCCTATGCGGCAAAACTAGCAAAGGCCACCGGTTGTAGCCTCACGCTGTTACACGTCAAATCCGTTTTTGATTACTCATTTGCCGAAATATTGGAGTCAAACCGTGAGTCGGTCGAGGCAGTTGCTGAGCAGCTTGAAGCCCAATGCACGGAGATCTGTAGAACTTTTAAAATCTCTTGTGACGCAAAAATTACGTCCAAGGTCAGCAAACTAGGCCAGGTGATTGGCGAAGTCGGAAACAGTTACGACCTGATTGTTATGGGCTCCAATGGGGCGGAGGATCTATACCAATTTTTTAGCGGAAGCAATACATACAACGCCATCGTTAAGAGTGAAACACCAGTACTGTTAATACCAGAAGGGTACACCTACTGCGAGATCAGAGCGATGATTTACGCATATGATTATTTCCGCGAAAGAAATCTTCCCCTTACGCGATTGCTACCTTTCATTAAAGCCCTCAACTGTAAACTGACTGTCTTACAGGTAATGGAGGAAGCACAGAGTAAAATAGCCGAAGAGGATCTGAAGGAACTGCAATTTATCATCAAAGAACTAAATAGAGATGAGTTGAATTTCGAATTTGATACGATTAGGTCTGGAGAAGTTGCGCAGAGCATCAACAGCTACATCCTCAGAAACCAACCGGACGCGTTGGTACTCTGTTCAATCCATAGAAACCTAATTGAAAATCTCTTTCACAAAAGCATCATTAAGAACATCAGCGCAATATCGAACTACCCTGTGTTCGTATTCCATCAATAACATGAAAAAGAAAATATTTCTAAGGTATCTACTGCCTACACTAAGTATAAATCACTTGTTACTAAAATATTAAC
>CBQWHS010000081.1:0-10488 GCA_967728665.1 uncultured Chryseosolibacter sp.
CAATTCTCAAGGAGTGGGAGCACTATAAAAACATTTTCGGAAGAAGGCCAAATATTCGTGAGATACATCTTGGAGGCGGCACGCCAACATTTTTCAGTGCCAAAAATCTTCATTGGCTGATTACTTATTTGCTTGAAGGATCGGACATTCACCCGCACTATGAATTCAGTTTTGAGGGTCATCCCAACAACACTACACGTGAACACTTGCAAACACTTTTCGATCTTGGATTTTCAAGAGTAAGTTTTGGGGTGCAGGATCTTGATAAGCGCGTACAACAAACGATAAACAGAATTCAGCCATTTGAAAATCTTGAACGTGTCACGAATCTGGCGCGCGAGATAGGATATGAATCAATCAGCTTTGATTTGATTTATGGATTACCTTTTCAAAATCCGTTTACAGTGTCTGATACGATTGATAAAGTTCTTTTGCTCAAACCAGACCGACTCTCGTTTTATAGTTATGCGCATGTTCCGTGGCTTAAACCCGGTCAACGCGGTTATGAAGATGGTGATCTTCCGTCAGGCTCACTCAAACGTCACCTCTATGAGATTGGCCGGCACAAGCTGCGCAAAGCTGAGTATGAAGATATTGGCATGGATCACTTTGCTCTTCCACACGATGCGTTGTCTCAGGCACATCGTGGACACCAGCTCCATAGAAATTTTATGGGTTACACCACATCGCAGACAGATCTTCTTCTCGGACTTGGTGCCTCGGCAATCAGCGATGCAAAATATGCTTATGCGCAAAATGTAAAGAAGGTTGAAGAATACATGACATCCATCAAGAACAATGGTCTGGCTGTTACAAAAGGACATATACTTTCCGAAGAAGACATGTTGGTAAGAGAATGCATATTACAAATCAGCTGCCAGGGAGAATTAAATTCAGAACTTCTTGGTAAGGTTGTCAATTCATCGATTCTCAATACACTTGTTGAAATGGAAAATGAAGGAATTCTATACCTCTATGATGGCGGACTTAAAGTGCGAACTGCAGGCGAGCCATTTATCAGAAATATATGTAGCGTATTTGATCACCGAATGAATTTAGCCAGGAACGAGGAGCAGAGATTTAGCCGCGCAATCTGACTTTATTTTAGGGCAGGAAATGCAACAAGTTGAGAAAATTGCAAGTCGGTGAGCACTGAATATTTCATCATCAACGTTCATCCGGAACGATAAGCTTATCACTTTAATTTTTCAAAGCATGTTCAAGCGGTTAATTGCCACGCTTGATTAAAACAATATATTTTAATAAAAAATATTTTTAAAATCTTTATAGTCTATTGATTTAGTAGATTTAAACGCATATGTTTGTCACGTATTTAATCAACAGTTGATATTACAGGTTTAATAATAAATCCTGTGTTCATCTGTGTACAATTGAATACAGATCAATTATCCACCTAATTGATTTTATTAAGAAGAAGGGAGAGAATAGGCTCGATGAACTTCTAGCAACCTGTTCACACAAAACAAGGTGCTAATTCCTAACTCGTTTCGCATGGTGCGAAAGGGAACAATAAAATTAATTTAACATGGAAAGCAAGAAAGTATCTTTTCGTTTTCATTTCCTCACGGCTTTCGCCAGAGGGATATTTAACGGCAACCACTTCTGTTGTCAATAGTAGCGCGACTTCATCGTTAGCCGACAAATGCCGGCACATCATCCAGTTATAAACATGGCTTGTGGATGCGTACGACTTTTGATCTTGGTGGAAATTTCAAAGGAAGTATGCATCCGCGCGGCCGCCTAAAACATGAATTCAAATTTTATCAAAGTAGGGAAAGCCTGCAGCTAAATAATTACTTAAACTTTTATGAAAATTATAGTCAGTACTCTGACACTTACTGTGTTCGTGGTTTCTTGTGCCATTGCCCAGGAAAAAATTAGAGGCATCGTTAAAGATGATGCAAATGTTCCTGTTCCCGGTGTAACTGTTTTATTAAAGGGAACATCAAGCTATACTATCACTGATGCCAATGGTTTATTTGAGTTAGTACCAGCGAAGCAATATCCATTTTCAATTCTATTCAATCTTGTTGGTTATCTGCGTGAAGAAGTGGAAATATATGAACCGCTTGACGAAAAGGTTGAAGTCTATTTGAAGCTTGACAATCTTCTTAATGAAGTTGTTGTTGTCGGCTATGGTACTCAGAAAAAGAGTGACCTGACAGGAGCAATTGCATCTGTGCCTGCTAACGTGCTCAATCAACCGGTCAGTTCTTTCGATCGAGCTTTGCAAGGTGCCGTCACTGGCGTGCAGGTTACGCCAACATCTGGACAACCAGGTGGAGGCGTGAGTATTCGCATACGTGGAGGAAGCTCAATCACAGGAGGCAATGAGCCACTTTATGTTGTGGATGGATTTCCCATTACTGTGTCTTCACCAGCCGCAGGCACTACAACAGGTGCGGAAGTAAATCCATTGTCTACAATTAATCCAAATGACATTGAATCGATTGATGTTCTGAAGGATGCCTCAGCCACTGCGATCTATGGTTCACGCGGTGCAAATGGTGTTGTGATCATTACAACTAAAAAAGGTAAGGTAGACACAAACACGATTACTTATGATGGATCTATAGGCGTACAGAATCTGCGCAAGAAAATAGATGTGTTAAATGCAAAACAGTTTGCTTCACTGCGAAATGATGCATTGTTTGATACGAATCCGTCCCTGGGTACAAACCAATATTTATCTCAGGCGCAGATTGATGCGCTGGGCAATGGCACCGACTGGCAGGACGAAGCTTTTCATGAAGCAGCGATTCAAAATCATCAGATTTCAATTTCCGGAGGCGGACAGAAAACGCGTTACTATGCTTCTGGAAACTATTTCGACCAGGACGGTATCATTAGAAACACGGATTTCAAAAGACTGAGTGGCCGATTGAATCTAGATATTGAGGCAACTGAAAAATTGAAAATTGGAACCAATCTTTCGGTTTCAAAATCAAATGCTAATGTTGCTCCAACAGGAATTGTTACTACGCTGCTCACGATGCCACCAACGGCCACAGTATACGATGAAGGAGGCAGCTACACATTAAGAAATCCATTCGAAAATATTTTTTCAAATCCCATTGCCTCTCTAAATGAACAAGTCAATCAAACGGAGACAAAACGATTACTCGGAACAGTGTTTGGTGAATACACGATTATCGACGGTTTGTTACTGAGAGTTTCTCTTGGAACAGATATCGCGGACACGCGTGAAGACAAATATCTTCCAACGAATATTTATGAAGGTTCATTGGTTGGGGGCGAGGCAGGTGTTGGTTTTGTGAACAGTTCTTCATGGCTGAATGAAAATACATTGTCGTATAATAAACAATCAGGGAAACACAATTTCAATGCAGTATTAGGATTTACGCAGCAGGAGGATATTCGTGAAGTTGTAAGGACAGGAGTGCGAGGCTTTGTATCGGACCACTTTTTATCCGACAATCTTGAAAACGGTTCCACGGCGTTGAAACCTTATTCAAGAAAAACGACAGCCGGATTGCTTTCTTACCTGGGCCGTGTGAACTACAACTTCGATGATCGATATTTTATAACCGCTGGATTACGCACGGATGGTTCCTCTCGTTTCGGCAAAAATAACAAGTGGGGATATTTTCCTTCCGCTGCACTGTCGTGGAGAGTTACAAATGAAGAGTTCTTTAATTCCTTACCAAAGGCTTTTAGCGATTTAAAGATAAGAGTGAGTTACGGTGCAACAGGTAATAATGGGATTGACCCATACTCATCGCTCGCAACCTTAAATAATGTTAGCTACATAATAGGAGGTGTGCTCGTAAACGGGTTCACGCCATCACGAATTGCAAATCCTGCTCTTGGTTGGGAAACTTCTTATCAATTAGATGCAGGCCTCGATGTGGGATTATTCAATAATAGATTTGGTTTGACTTTCGATGCTTATAGAAAAGAAACAAAAGATCTTCTTTTGAATGTTGAGCTGCCTTACACTTCAGGGTATAGCACTTCATTACAAAACTATGGTTCGGTATTGAACAGGGGCCTGGAACTCGGCATTAAAACTACGAACGTTGATGGAGCCCTTCAATGGAAAACCAGCGTGAATTTTTCGATCAACCGAAATGAAGTACTCAGCCTCGGAGGCGGGATCAGTTCATTTATCACAGGTGATTATATTGTGAAAGTTGGCGAACCACTTGGAACATTCTATACAACACAGACCGATGGAATTCTTCAGACAGGAGATGAAACTACAAAGGGTGCCTATACAGGGAACGCAACACCTAAAGCTGGTGACCGCCTTTACAAAGACATTAGTGGTGATGGAAAGTTTACGACGGCTCTTGACAGAGCGATAGTTGGAAATGCGCAACCCGACTTCATATTCGGAATCACAAACAATTTTAATTGGAAGGGCATTGATCTAAGTTTTCTATTTCAGGGTTCACATGGAAACAAAATCCTGAATGGCAACAGGCAAGCACTCGAGCTATTCAACGGACAACAAAATGCCGCGATCTCTGCAGTTGACCGATACACTTCCACTAATCCAAGCGCCACAATTCCGCGGGCAAAACTCGATCCCGCTCCAGTTGTTTCAGATCGTTTTATTGAAGACGCATCGTTTGTAAGATTGAAAACAATAAGTCTCGGATACACGATCCCATCTTCACTTATAAAAAGATTCAGCATTTCATCGGCGAGGATTTACGCTGTTGGTCAGAATCTTTTAACATGGACTGACTACACGGGCTTTGATCCTGAAATTACTTCCGGTAATAATACAACACAGCAAGGCACGGACACAGGCATATATCCAGTTGCCAAGTCAGTGAGTGCAGGTCTTACACTTTCATTCTAACGAGACAATCAAAATGAAAAAATATATCTACTATTTCATATCGCTTGCAATCCTATGGTCATGCGTGAGCATTGGTGAAGATCCCGAATCGTTCATCACCGAAGATCAGTTTTACAAAAACGATCAGGAAGCAGTGTCGGCAGTGAATTCTGTTTACAACGGATTGAATAGCTCAACACACACACTGTACAATCGCCTGTTGCAAATCGGAACGGAGATGGCTACCGATGATTACATAGCCGGGCCGCGTGCGCGCAATGCTCACGTTCGGGCCTTGTCAGGTCTCACACACGATGCATCGAATGATCGAATGTTGGAACTCTGGCGTGAATGTTACGATGTGATTAATCGTGCAAATGTCGCGATCGATAAGATTGCCCAGAATGATCACTTGACACCAGAGCTTGCTGTTCGTCTGACACGTGAAGCTAAATTCATTCGCGCGTTGCTCTATTTTAATCTCGTGCGATGGTTTGGCGATGTGCCAATTGTATTGCATCAAGCCAGCCTCGACCGCGCTGATCTTAATATAACGAAGGCAAGTGAAGATGAAGTCTATGCACAGATTATTGCCGACCTCAGTGAAGCTGAGTCGTTGCCATCGTCTTCAGAATATTCTGCCAAGGATGTTGGCAGAGCTACTTCGGGTGCAGCCAAAGCTTTATTAGCAAAAGTCTACCTGACGCATGGAGACTGGGCGAAAGCTGCCAACAAAGCGAAAGAAGTCATTAACAGCAACGCCTATCAATTGTTCGATAATTTCGCTGACGTTTTTAATGTCGCAACCAAGAATGGAAAGGAACATATCTTTTCAGCGCAGTTCAAGGGCAATTTCAATTTCTACGGAAATATGCTTGGCGGAACAGCTGCACCGAGCGAGGTGCCAGGTATCAATGGCGATTATGCTGATGCCTTGAACAAGGCGTCCAAGCTTTATGAATGCTTTGCAGATATTGATAAGAGAAAATCTGTAACTTTCGTTACGCAACTGGTAAGCCCGGTTAACGGAAATACTTATACGTTCGAACCACATCTTCATAAGTATTACGATGCGACTACGCCCGCTGCGCCTGGTGAATCATCGAAGAACATACCGATCATCAGATATGCAGAAGTGTTGCTGATTTATGCTGAAGCAATGGCGCTGGACCAAGGGGCCACAGTAGAAGCGTATGCAGCCCTGGATCAGGTTCGACAAAGAGCGGGACTTGCGAAACTGTCGAGCGTTTCTCCTGGATTGAGTGCTGAGAATTTCCGCGAAGCAGTTTACGATGAAAGAAGAAAGGAGTTGGTGTTTGAGTATCAACGTTGGTTTGACCTTGCGCGGAGAGGCGCGGACTATTACGTCGCAAAACTTAAGGCTGCCGGAAAAACAAATGCCGCGCCACGACACATTCACTTTCCCACTCCACAACGAGAAATTGATATCAATCCGAATCTAATACAACACCCGGACTGGGTTGGATTTTAAAACCTTAACCTGATTTATTTATGCTTTCTAAAAAAATTAATTTATTAACATCAGGCGTAGTAATGTTATTTGCCGCGTCCGCAATTTCGCCTGTTGCATTCGGACAAAAGGAAAAAGATCGTCCAAATATTATTTTAATAATGGCGGACGATATGGGCTACTCTGATATCGGTTCCTATGGTGGAGAAATTAATACTCCTAACCTTGATCGACTTGCGGCTGAAGGAATCCGGTTCAAGGAATTCTATAATAACTCGATCTGTGCGCCAACGCGCGCGTCATTGTTGACAGGTCAATACCCGCATCGTGCAGGCATCGGTTACTTCGATGTTGATTTAGGACTTCCAGCTTACCAGGGATTTTTAAATAAGGAGTCATTGACGTTCGGAGAAGTACTTCGTTCTGCCGGATACAGCACACTCTTGTCTGGGAAATGGCATGTTGGCAAAGACAGTTTATCCTGGCCTAATCAACGAGGATTCGATCACTTCTATGGCGTGCTCGGTGGGGGCGCAAATTATTTCAACGATTATCCAATGCCGCTGGGAGGAAGAGAATATCCGGTGGTGCTTGTAGAAGATAACAAGAGATTAAAACCCAAACCTGACAGCTATTATTTCACCGATGAAATAACAAGCCATGCTGTTAAATTTCTTGACGAACAAAATAAAACAGCTAAACCATTTTTTCTTTACGTTGCATACACAGCACCACATTGGCCGCTCCATGCATTGCCAGAAGACATAGCTAAATACAAAGGTAAATTTGATAAAGGATGGGATGAATTACGGAAGCAGCGCCACGCACGTCAGGTACAGTTGGGAATTATTTCTGCCGACAACAAAATCGCTGAACACGATGATATTGCGGCATGGGATAATCTTACATACGATGAGCAGAAACTTTGGGCATCACGAATGGAAGTGTATGCAGCGATGATTGACAGAATGGATCAGGGCATCGGAAACATTCTTCGGAAAGTAAAGGACCTTAAGAAAGATCAGAATACGCTTGTCATATTTATTTCTGACAACGGTGCAGAAGGAGGAAGTTATACATTAGGTGGTCGTGGCAAGCGATACAACTCCGGACCAGTCGGCACATCGGGTTCTTTCGATTATGTTTATAAGAACTGGGCACAGGTTTCAAATACACCATTTAGATCTTATAAGAACAACATGCATGAAGGCGGGATCTCCTCTCCATTTATTGCATGGTATCCTAAGGCGATCAAACCCAATACAATCGGGAAAGGTACAGGACACCTTATCGATCTCGCGCCAACTTTTTATGATCTGGCAAAAGCTAAGTATCCTGCGAACTTTAATGGATTGACGTCACACAGCCTTGTTGGGAAAAGTCTTGTGCCTGTTTTAACGGGGGCTACTCCTGAAGTGAATCGCAACGAACCGATATTTTGGGAGAGAGCGGGAAATCGTGCAGTGCGCAGTGGAAAATGGAAACTGGTTTCTGATTTTGAGAAGAATAAGTGGGAGCTCTACGATCTCGAAAAGGACCGCGGCGAAACACGCGATGTTGCTTCGGAAAATCCACAAATCGTCAGAGACCTTTCTTTTCAATATCAGCAGTGGGCTGTTCGCACGGGTGTGGTCGATTATGAAACTATAAAGCCTCAGAACCCAATTGCACCAGTCAACGAGAAGGCTAAAAGCGATAAAGTAAGTAGAGCGAACTAGATTTTGGTTGTCGTGGATTTAATCCGTACGCAGCTAAAATAAAATGATTTTATGATAAAGACTAAGAAGTTAGCACTGGCTACAGTTTACATTCTTGCTCTTGTGAGTGGGCTGGCATTCGGCATCACGTCCGCAAATTCACGTTTGAATTCTAATGGCGAAGTATTTGTTGAAGGAGGGGCATATGGATCTGGCAAGTCGATTGAATCATTTGTGATGGATAAGAACCTTGTGACCGTTGAAGACTTTACGACATTCGTCCAAGCCACAGGTTACGTCACAGACGCAGAGCGATATGGAAATGCGGGAGTATTCAATCAAGCGCTTGGATCTTTTGAAGCCGTTGAAGGTGCTTACTTTAAATATCCGTTTGGAAAAAGTCAACCGAAAGCTGAACTCAATCATCCGGTGACACAAGTCTCATGGAACGATGCTGTTGCGTTTGCAAAATGGAAAGGAAAAAGATTGCCGACAAAAGCAGAGTGGGAGTATGCTGCATCTAATCGTTATGAATCATCAACGCAATATAGTTGGGGTAATGACCTTGTTGAGAACGGAAAATTCAAAGCCAATACATGGCAGGGAAGTTTTCCGTTTGCCAATACGAAAGACGATGGCTACGCTTTTACTTCTCCGGTGGGAGTGTTCGGCGAGAATAAGATTGGATTATCGGATATGGGCGGGAACGTTTGGCAATGGTGCAGCGATAGCATTGAAGCTCCTGCCTATGAAAGAATCATTGATCCTTCGTTGAGAAGAATATTAAAAGGCGGTAGCTTCTTATGTGACCCAATGGTATGCCATGGTTACCAGGTTCAAGGCGAATCTAATTCAACACCGGAAACCTCCATGGCTCACATTGGATTCCGGTGTGTAAGAGACCTGCAAGAAAAGTAGTTTGGTGTTCTGGTTGTTTAGAGAAGGATGCGAAAGTGTCCTTCTTTTTTTTTCTATGCGTTTTCGGATAAAATAGCGGGCGAATGTGCCCGGCGATAACTCATGTGACTTCTTTGTAATTTCTGCAACGGATTAAGTGCAAGACTTGCTAAGACGATCACTCCGCAGTAAACAATCGTTAAACTTTTCATTGTTATATTTTTTTAATTTATACGCAAAGCTCGTCAGAAGATTGTGCTGATTCCGGATTAGTCGACGTATGAGAATAATGAGTCGATATCTGGACACTACGACTTTCTACTCACTAATGCTGGAAATTAAAAAGTCTACACATAACCGGTATTTATCGCTTACATGATTTGTTGTAATGTCTTAAAGAAGACCTTTGTAAAATTTCTTGTAAGAAACTCTGATGAGTATTTCTATTTCGCTCTCAAATTGAATTGATTTATTTGTAACGGGATGCAATCTTATCTAAAGGAATGATCGATGTACTACTATTGTGAGTGTTTAATTTGAAATATTATTATTTACCTAATCGTTTTTAAATCAGTATGGAAAGAAAAGAATTTTTAAAACGCCTTGGCATGGCCAGTTTGATAATACCCGTGCTAACAGGCACCAGTGCAGGCTGTGGAAAAGATGATGATCCAACACCGAGCACTGGAACTTGTGCTGTGACAAACTCTGAAACTGCCGGGCCTTTTCCAACGAAGACTCCTTCCACATTACAACAAACTGATATCCGCTTGGACCGCACTGGCGTTGACCTCTCAATTGAAATTACTATTGAGAATAAGAACAATAATTGTGATCCGCTGGAGGGCGCCATTGTAGACATCTGGCATTGCGACAAGGATGGATATTATTCAGAATACGGTGGCACAAGCATGCAAAGTGTGGATTATACTGCCGTGCATTTTTTGCGTGGCCGACAAGTGACAAACAGTTCTGGAAAAGTTAGCTTCACCTCGATCTTTCCTGGCTGGTACCAAAGTCGGGCAACTCATATTCACGTTCACGTTTACAATTCCGCTGGCACTTCGTTGCTGGTAACGCAGATTGCATTTCCGGAAGGAACTAATAGCGCGGTCGCACAAGTAAACGCAGCGACGGATAAGGGATATACAAAGGGCATGACCGGATACACATACAATGGCAACGACAATGTTTTCAGCGATGGAATAGATAATGAGCTGTCGACAATTACCGGAAGTGTCAGTGCTGGATTTGCACTAACTCATTCCATTGTTGTAGCCGGCTAATAACAGATTTTATGAAAGGTATCATCAAATTATGTTATACTAAGGTGATCGACGTCAGCACTCCCTTGGGACAGACATGTATTTGATGATACCTACAAGGAATTGTGTCTATGAAGCAAATTTCAAAAGCAGGATTGATGTCATAATGTTGGATAATTCGCATGCCAAAATATTTCTCGCCAGCCAACGAGGCTGCATTGAATCCTCTACGCATCGTAGTTATCATACTTTTAATTTCGGGTCATATATAAATAAGCACCGCGAACCGTTTTCAAATTTAAAGACATTTAACGATGAGACTCTTGC
>CBQWHS010000082.1:0-10471 GCA_967728665.1 uncultured Chryseosolibacter sp.
AATGAGCCCATTTTATACTCATCAGCGCTGAGCCGGATACAGATCAAAGGAGAAACAAACCAGCAAGAGATCAGTCACAATGTATCCATTCACTTTGAAGGCACGGCCAACACTGTGGTGTTGGAAAAACCCAACGTAGTGCCTGGCGACTTTTCTATAGAATTTTGGATGCAAAACCAGACCACCGGCACAGCCACGATCCTGTCCCAACCTGGTGCGCTGAGCGTAACACTGAACAATGGCGTGCTGAGCTGGACGCTGGGCACACACACCGTGCAGGGCACAATCGCCAACGACAGGTTGTTCCACCACTACACGCTAACTTATCATGACGATGCAGACCAAATGCAGATTTACCAGGACGACCATGAGTTGGGCCATTTGACAAATGCCGCTGGCCTGAACAACATGAGCAGTAATCCGCTCACTATTGGGGGCAATACTTTCGCCGGTAACCTGCACGACCTGCGACTGTGGGCAAAGCCCCTCTCGCTGGCAGATGCCTATGCCGCCCAGTACAATGAATTGATGGGCACAGAACGCTACCTGGTTGGCTATTGGCCGATGAACGAAGGTCACGGCGCCATTGCCAATGACCTTGCCCGCTACAAACACGCCACTGTAAATGCCCAGTGGGACATCAAGCCCAAGACCACAGCTTATGAATTCACCAATGGACAATTTCTAGAGCTCGACGATGTAAACTTCGTACAGCTGACCGGCGACATGGACGTGACGCTTTCTTTCTGGATCAAAACTAGCCAGCAGGGCACAGCTACGATTTTTTCTAACGGAAGGGGTAATGGCGAAGACCACCTACAGTCTGATGGCCGTGCCCACAAGTGGTCGATAGATGTGCAGGATGGAATATTGTATCTGCACAGCGAAGGCCAATCATACAAGCTTACAACAACTGTTGTTAATGACGACCGCTGGCATCATATCGCCATAGTACTGCGTCGCCTGGGTACGCTCCGAACATTCGTTGATGCTGCGCAGGTGTCATCGCAAAGCGCGACACAGATCGGTGGCCTGCTGGGAAATAAATTTTGGATGGGTGCGAGAGGTTTTGTTAATAGTACAAATCAAACAATCGTCGATCAGAAATTCACTGGAAAAATTGATGAGCTCCAATTGTGGAAACTTGCACGTGCAACCGAGCAGATAGACCGCGACCGCTATAATGAGATCGACTTCAATAACCTCGGGCTCATGCTCTATGCGCGAATGAACGAACCGAATCCACCTGTAGTAATGGGTCCGGCATATTATCACGCAGCAGTCAACGAAACAACGCTGAGCTCTCCTGCAAAACTTTCCGGCGGAACAGTGAAATACACCATCGATGCGCCCGGCATCAGGCCTGTACGCGAGTACCTTAACTTTAACGTGACCCATGTTATCAATGGGGACGAGATCATCCTTACACCAGACGTTACTGACTGGTCAGTACTGGAGGGCAGGATCATTGACATCACCGTGGCGGAGATGTACGACCAGTATGGCAACCAGCAAAGTTCGCCGGTAACCTGGAGCGCCTATGTTCGTCGCAACGAAGTTGCGTGGTATGTTACGGAAGGAGGACTGCAAGAGTTGAAAATAGAAACGGAAATAGGAGCGTCCCGCTGGTTTGAGGTCACCCTGCAAAACAAGGGCGGACGATTGCAGCCCTACAACATCGAAAATATTCCTGCATGGCTACGCGCAAAAGACACCTCTGGGACATTGCAACCCAACAGCACGAGAGTAGTGAAATTTGAGATTTTGCCCGAGCTGACAGTGGGCGAATACGTCACAGACCTTCTATTGGATACAGATTTCAACTTCGATGAAAAGATCGTGCTAAATGTAAGGGTACTGGGCAAAGCACCTGATTGGGCCGTGAATGCATCGGCATACGAGAACAGCATGAACATCATTGGTAAACTTAAAATCAATGGTGTGTTTTCAAATGATCCCTATACCAAAATTGCGGCTTTCGTAGGACAGGAGGTTCGTGGTGTTGCCAACCTCGAATACGATAAAAATTACGATGAGTATTTCGTATACCTGAATATCTTCAGCAACTCGTCTTCAAATGAGGAGATAAATTTCAAGATATGGGACGCGACAACTGGCAAAACATATCACGCAACCATCAACGGCGATTTATCTTTCGCCTTTATTCAGAATGAAGTCATCGGCTTAAAATCTGCACCGGTGATCTTTGAAAACACCTCTTACATTGAACAAGATCTCGCGCTCAACGCCGGCTGGACCTGGATCTCGCTCTATGCGGAAGATGAAAACCTGGATGAGTTGAACAAACTTACCTCGGCCCTGAACCTGGAAGATAACGATCATATCAAAGGTCAGCTTTACTTCGATGTTTACGATCATGGAACAGGTTGGAACGGAACATTGAGCGTAAATGGCGGCCTCAATACTTCATCGATGTATAAGGTGAGATTGGCCCATGCGAATATGTTGGTTGTAGGCGGACCTGAAACAAATATGAACACGTGGACAACCGATATCCGCGCAGGCTGGAATTGGCTTGCCTATCCATTAACTACTAATGTAAGCGTGAACGAAGCGTTGGCACTCCTTGATCCGAAAGATGGTGATGTTATCAAGAATCAGCGGTCGTTTGCTATTTACGATCCAATGGTTGGATGGTCAGGGACGCTGCATTACTTGTTTGCAGGTGAAGGTTACATGCTCAAGGCGGGCACCGCGCAGAAGTTTCGATATCCGAATATTTTCAGCGCGGCAAATGGCAGAATGACACACGATACATCACCTGTTGTTGAAGGCTGGCAAACTTACGAACATAACATGAACGTGATCGCTGAGGTTGTCGGCGAGGAGTCATATGATTCCGTATTCGTAATGGACGGGCATGGCGCGATCCGGGGCAAATCGGCATTGACTGAACACAAGGGAAAAAGACTTGGCTACATTACTGTGTTTGGTAATGGAGGAGGAGATGAAACACTTTATTTCTTCCTCAACAACTCGAATGGTGTTGTACCCGCAAACAGGAATTTTAATTTTTCCCCGGATGTAATTATGGGAACAGTTAAAGAACCCGTTCAGCTCACGGCGGGCAGCGAAGAGGAAATGAATGTATATCCAACAATATTTTTAGATGAACTCATGCTTCAATTCCACGTTCAACGCGACCAGGAATCGAATATAAATCTTGTCGATAGGGTAGGACGTGTGATGTATGCTGCACCGGCATCCATCCGGAAGGGATATAATCAAATTGAAATTCATCCCGATGTACCCAGCGGATTATACATACTCAGTATCGTTGCTGATGGACAAAAGCGAATGTTCAAAGTCATTAAAAAATAAGGTTGTTTGGTCAGTGCCACGTATCAGTCCTTCAACGGATCAGTACGCTGGCACTCCCTAAAAAAGAAAAACTAAAAGTTATGCACCGTGTAAGAAATTTCGCTGCAATGCTGATGGTGGCTACCGGCATCGTGCCATTGCATGCACAACCCTCGTGGAAAATCAATCCTGGAAATTATCAATACTCCATGACCATCGTGGCATTTTTAAATATCAATGATAAGGAATTGATTGGGGCACAGGATAAAGTAGCAGCATTTGTAAACGGAGAGATAAGGGGCGTAGCGAGCCCGGTGTTTGCGGCTTCTGCCAAACGGTATCTTGCCTATCTCACGGTTTTTGCCAACAAGGAAAATGAAAAAGTTGAGTTCAAAATATTTGATAATGCTACAGGGAACATTACCAACGTTGAAAAAAATATTACTTTTAAAATCGATGCACAGCATGGCAATGCCTTTCAGGCTTTTAGTATCGCCAACCCGCCCCTGAATACTCAAGCCACGATTAAAAATTTTAAGTTCACCTCGGTTGATTCGATCTCCACAAAAATAAGCGACACAGAAGTAGACATCACTATTGATTTTGATCAAGAACCGTATCAGCTGACGCCGGAATTTGCCCTTAGTGAAGGCGCTACGATGTTTCTTGATCGGGAACAGATAGTATCCGGAATGTTCACGACCGATTTTTCTGGACCAGTGATTTATTCCGTGCTCTCTGAAGACGAATCAAATCTCAAGTACTACACGATTAAAGTGTCCAATCGCCAGGTTTCAGACTCCGGATTTTCCTGTACCAATGTCATCACAGCCAACAACGATGGTTCCAACGACTTCTGGATTGTGACGGATGCCTTCAAATACCGAAATGCAGAATTCAGGATCCTGGATGCCAACGGTCGCGTGGTGTACGAATCCACTGGATATAATAATGATTGGAATGGATACTATAAAGGCAGCAAGCTCGCGCGGGGTAAATATTATTATGTTATAAAAGATCACGATACCAACAGCATCATGCGTGGCGATATTCTCATGCTTTATTAATCAAACGGATCGCATACTATAAATTCAAAAAGTAAACTGACATGCAAAAAAATATTACTGTACTTCTCCTGCTTTTCTCCTCTATGGGAATTGCTCAGATCAGGCCCTTTGATAACAGTAAGGCGGTGCTTCCATGGCTGTATAATCCCGCTGTGAACTTCACCAAGGATTTCCAGGTGTACGTCGGTTATGATGGAAGAGGCAACAACAGTTTTATGCCACAGTCAATGGTAGCAGGATTGAGAATGCCGGTGGTGCACAAAGGAGGGTCTCGCAATCCACACACGATGATCGGAGTCCAGGTGCTAAACACAAAACAGGACTTGCTGAAACAATCCACTATCAGCGCTACGTTTGCGCACCAGATCGACATCAATAAAACCACGCGGCTGGCGTTAGGCATGGGTGCCGGTATCTTCAACATGAATTACAGTCCGGGTGACCTTGTCTACGTTGATATGCAGGATCCATTACTGAACAACGTAGGCAGTTTTTACAACATTCACCTGAATGCAGGGGCCTCCTTGATTTTGGGTGATAAATTCTCTGTAAATATTGCTGCGCCATATTTGGTGAAAGACAGCCGCGCGAATTTCAAAGAGGTCATCCTTAGAACGAGTTACAAGTTTGCTGTAAACCAGGATGTGAATGTTATTCCGTCGTTCAATCTCGATACCTATAACAAGAACATGATCTATGGTGGTGACCTCAGAGTCGAATGGCGCAAGTTGATTTCAGTGCTGGCCGGCGTTGACCGTTTCAAATACCACGGCGGTATTCTTTTCGATGTCAAACCGATCTGTTTCGGTTATACCTATGGACAGAACTTTGACGCGCAGCTCGGGAACATCGCGTCGCATCAGATTTCAGTCTACGGTCACATTATAGCGAAGCATAATAATTTTTAATTTGGTCTAACGGTTAACTGACTGATAATAGCTTCATAGAATGAACCGCCTGACTAGGTAAAGCCTCTTATTCTGGGAGATAAATGTCAAATCGCGCACCTTTATCTAAGTCTCCCGATGCACTGATAGCCCCGTTATGATTCTCAATAATTCTCTTGCAAATGGCAAGCCCTATGCCTGTACCCTTATATTCGTCATGGCTATGAAGGCGTTGGAATACTTCGAAGATTCGTTCGTTGTATTGCGCGGAGAAACCTATGCCATTATCGGTATATACAATGTGACAATAGTTGATGTTTGGAAGTAATTTCAGATCACTTAAGTCACATCCATTTGCATTTTCGCACTTCATCGTAATGTGCGGAGCAATAGTAGGCCTGGCGAACTTTAGGGAATTACTAACCAGGTTTTGCATAAGTTGACGAAATTGCAATGTCATGATATTGATTTCACATCCATTGATAACTTCGATTGTTGCTTTTTTCTCGTGAATAACATCTTCAAGATCCTTTTTGATGTCGTCGATAATTAACCTAAGATCCGTTCTCTCAAACTTGCGATCGCTGTTCTTGGTACGCGAATAAGTTAGTAGATCCTGTATGAGTTCCTGCATTCGGTTAGCAGTCTGTCTCATCCTTTCGAAATATCTTTTTCCCGTCTCCGATAGATTTTTCTCGTCTTCATGCAGAATGACGCTTACAAAGTTCTGGATCTTGCGTAGTGGTTCCTGCAGATCGTGACTTGATATATAGGTGAACGTAGTCAGTTCTTTATTGGCAATGGTCAATTCGTTAGCTCGTTTCTCATTCTCTACATTCTGAAAGGCAAGCTCAACATTCATCTGGGCAAGTTCATCAGAATTCTGTTTTATATCGGATTCCGCTTTCTTTCGCTCGGTGATGTCACGTGTAATTTTGGAGAAACCGCGTAACATGCCTTTGTCATCATACAAGGCAGTTAAAACAACATCAGCAAAAAATAGTGAGCCATCCTTTCGTACGCGAAGCCCTTCCGTTTTATAACGACCTTGGTCTTTCGCAATCTGTAAGTTCCTTTCCGGTTCTTTGTTACGTCTTTTATCTTCAGTATATACAACTGAAATATGTTTTCCAATTATCTCGTTTGCCGAATATCCTTTAATTCGTTCTGATCCCTTATTCCAGCTCTTGATATTTCCCTCGGCATCGAGAAAAATAATTGAATAGTCTTTTACATTTTCAACGATTAACCGAAACACCTCTTCGCTTTCTTGTAATTGATGGAGATTATTTTCCAATTGTGTGGTTCTGAGCCGCAGTTCTTCCTGAATTTCATTTTGAATTGTAAGGTCAGTTAGAATGATACTTAAAACATCATGGCTGTCGAATGATAAAGGATTTACAGACATCAAAACCGGTACACGCTTACCATCACTCGCTGCAAGATAGATTTCTTTTTTCACGGCATTTTCTTTGCCTTGCTTCAGCAGGGTTTCAAAATGTTGTTTTGAGGAATCATCAATAAACTTTATGACTTGACTCCCCATTATTTTTTCCAATGACAAATTAACCATGCCCGCAAAGTAAGAATTACAGTATAGGATGATTCCGTCTTCGGTAAGTGTGACTGCACCCTCGTGCATCTTCTCGATTAAAATTCTGTATGTTTTATCGGATGTTTCAGCAGCAAATACTTTGATAGCATTTTTCTCACCGACAACGATAGCATCAATGTTCCCTGTTTTAATCGCATTGAGGGACTTCAGAGCTTCGTTCAGTTGAAGCTTGAGAGAAGCATTTTCCGCGTTCAACTTTACAACTTCGTCTGACAGATCTTGATCTATTTTCGTCACCATAAACAATTACACCAACGATTTAATGCGAAATTCCTTAAGGACTAATTGAAGATCAGACAAATCGCCGATCATTGTTTCCTCTGGCAAGGGAAGTTTTTTTATTAAGAAGGGCACTGCAATTATTCCTTCTATCACGGCAAAGGAAGGCTGTTGGTAGATATCAATGATCTCCAGATTGTATCTGCCCTTTAAGTAGGTCTCACAAATTGCAGTCATATTTATAATGGCGTTGACCGAGTTGGGCAGGTTGCCCGTGATGAATAATCGAAAAACAAATCTTTCCTGTTTCAACACATTGCCCTGCGCATTATTTTTTTTAATTGAGGTTATTTTTTTTGCCATGGATCAGCTTGGGTAAATATATTTTCAATCAACTATATATTTTCAATCAACTATATATTTTCAATCAACTATATATTTAGAGACACACTAGCGAGTCATTTCTTTCATCCGATTGCTCCTTACGATGTGGATAAATTTTCATGTTCTTTGGCCGTTCTCCTGGAAGCATTTAAGAAATCTTTTTTGATGTCAATTGTCCTAAGGGAAATTCCTTTGCTCGAAATGATAAACTTTCTCACTTCATTGGAATGTACCATGCCTCTGGATTTCATAACGCACAAACTTCGTGTACGCTCGGCATCTACTTCTATATCCTGAACCATCATCCAGGTGTCAACCATGGATGAAATTCCTTCATCGCTGGGATTTCGTTCAATAGAACCTACTGTTATGGCTGCAGTAAACATTACAGTAATTCGCTGAGTCTTTAAGAAATCTACGAACCTGGTAAGCATAGACCTGATGTCACTATTGGGCCCTTCGGTCATTAAATTCGTGATAGGGTCGAGAATAACCACCTTCGGCTTTATTTCCTTTATGATTTTCTTAATAGCGATGAAATGCAATTCAAGATTCTGTAGGGTGGGTCTTGAATAATAAAATGTCAGCATTTCCGATTTAATCAAAGGCTCCAGGTGGAAGCCCATCGATCGCATATTCCTGATGATCTGGTTTGGTGCTTCCTCAAATGCACAAAAAAGACACCGGCTCTTTGCTTTACAAACGCTATGAGCAAATGCGGCAGCAATGCTTGTTTTTCCTGTGCCCGCGGTGCCGGATACGAGAATACTGCTGCTCTCATAAAAACCTTTTTTGTCCAGCATATCATCAAGGTTTTTAACGCCGGACGAAATTCTCCTAGAACTCGATCTCTCGTATAATCCTTCTGATATAATTGGAAAAACTGTTATTCCTTTTTCGTCAATAATGAAAGGATATTCGTTGTTGCCATGAAACGAACCGCGATACTTTACAATCCGAAGACGCCTTGTTGCAATCTGGTTTGTTAAGCGATTATCCAATGCGATAACACAGTCGGCCACATATTCCTCCAGCCCATGTCGCGTCAGGAATTCATTTCCTAATTCTGCAGTGATGATGGCGGTAATTTTTTTCTCCTTCAACCATGAAAAGAGTCTTTTGAATTCTGTACGCAGCGTCCGGAAATCGAGTCCGTAAAAAAGTATATCAAGAGAATCGAGCACTACGCGTTTGGCTTTTACCTTATCGATCGCCTGCTCAAGTCTCACAAACAGCCCCTCAATATCATATTTGCCTGACTCCAGGATCTTATCACGATTGATCCGGATGTGCTCAATGTATATTTCATTTGTGGCAAGATGCTTGTTCAGATCATACCCAAGAGAACTGACGTTCAATATTAATTCTTCAACTTTTTCTTCAAACGCCATGAACACACCTGGCTCCTGTTGAAGTACAATTCCGTTCACAAGGAATTCCATTGCCAAAATTGTTTTTCCACATCCGGTGTTGCCTAACAAAAGAGTAGGACGATTTTTAGGCAGACCGCCACCTGTAATATCATCCAGCCCCTGAATACCTGTAATCGATTTTTGAACTCCGGAATTGGAGAGTTTCTTTGGTTTCTTGATTTTTTGCATAGAATGAAAGTAAAATTGAAAAGACAAGACAGTCAACAGAAAACGTTACAGCGGGGCTAGGGCAAAATTTTCTATTGCTGGCCTGGTAAATTTATTTTCCACTAAAAGAGTGAAAATATGTTTTAGTGCTTTTTGGAGATGCGTAAAATCAGTTTTACGGACGTAATAGTGTGCTCCATTTTTGTAAGCAAGATCAATAACCTCCTTCTGAAAAGCGGTAGAATAAATTACCACTGGAATGTGTTTTAGCTTGTTATTCTCTTTTATTTCTTCGAGGCACTCCAGACCCTTCATCTTTGGCATATTGAGGTCGAGGAAGAGAATATCCGGTCGCTTTTCAATGGTTGCATTATTGAGGTAGGTCATCAGATCAGCACCGTCACCAACTGTTGTAAGTTGATTTGGAATTGAAAGAGTGTCTACTGCTTTTTGAAAGAAAAACCGGTCATCAAAATCGTCATCGGCAAGCAAAACCTTAAATGGGACCAGTGGACGAGGAATATTGATGCCATGATCCTTCATGGCACTTTAGATACAAAAATTATACCGTGGACAAGTAGGGAGACCGTTAGGTATGACAAGTTGTTAAGGCTGCAGGCCTCGGACTTTTCCATGAACTAAGAGAAAACACAATTGTAACTACTGGATTGGCTGCAGTGATCGTATAACATCACTTCGTCTTCCGCCTTGACCGACGTTACTTCACCGACTTTCAACTTTATATACAACTTGTCTTCAAGTCTGTATAATGTGGACACCATCAACGTTTAGATTCCTACTTTATTTATTTGTATGTGATTTGTCTAATAAATATAAAGCTCTTCTATATTGCTTGTCTAACAAAAAGAAATTTAGAATTTGTCAGGGCAGTTTATTTTGATAAGATTTTATTTCTATGATTCATTCCCCAATCTCTCAAAGCATTAACAGCTGTTCTCAATGTCTTAGCATAGGGATGGAGGGTATATTCTACAATTTCATTATAAGTAATAGTTCGTTTAATTAGCCAGTTCTCTTCCATCGATTTCAATTCCTTTGCTAATACTTTTGAAGTCATTTTTGGAATGCTGCGCTCTATTTGCGTAAACCTTTTATTTCCAGCCGATATTGAAATAATAATTTGCAATCTCCATTTTCCACTGATAACATCTAGGGCATCACGTACAGGCAGGAAAAAATTCGTGTAAGTTTTATGTTGCATCACTGTAAAAAATTATGGCCCCTTACCAATAGGTAAGTGATTAATGTGGGCGATCAAATTTAACATACCTTCGTAACTCAAAAATGATATATGAGTAATAAAATAAATGATGATATGCTATTGTAAGCTCCCCCGAAAATAGGGCAGTTTTGAATTGGACAAAAGGTCTAACTTTA
>CBQWHS010000083.1:0-10292 GCA_967728665.1 uncultured Chryseosolibacter sp.
TGGCTGAGAAAAGTGTAGATACCGTCCTGAAAAAATCAGGAAATACCATTACCTTAGAAGATTTAGTTAAGCAGGCTCTGAAGAATGCATAGCAACATTCAGTCACGTGAAATTTGCGATTGTATTCCGGGCTGAGTTGGGTGACTACATTGTCCCTTCTTCAGCAGATTTTTAAATAGTAAAACGATTGACTGCCCGAACCCGGAAGAATTATGTCATACTTGCAATCGGCCGACTGCTCCTAGCCTGGCTTGCGTTATTTCTTTTTCCGGACGAAGCCTTCAGCCAAAAAAAAGACACCACCCGATATCAACCTACCCGGAGGCCCACGTTTCGATTGCGCGATCGATACGGTGATCCATTTTCAAATACTACTACGGAGTCTCCCTTGTTTCTAAAGGATCCCAATAAAATGAAGCTCGATGTCGATATCGACACCGCTCTAAACTATACGGTGTATGAGAAAATCGGGAATCTCAATTACAGGCCAACAACCAGTATGTCGTTCCAGGAATTTAAACAATACCAGGATCGTCAAATTCTGAAGGATTACTGGCAAGGTCGATCACGTGCAATTGATGGAGAAAGCGCCGTAAGCGGCCGTGGCTTCACTCCTAAAATTTTTGTGAGCCCATTACTGGATCGAATTTTTGGCGGTAGCTATGTTGAGTTGGTCCCTCGCGGATTTGTGACGCTCGACTTCGGAGGGTCGTTTCAAAAAATATCAAATCCCGCCATTCCAATTCGTCAACAACGCAACGGAGGTTTTGATTTCGATCAGCAAATCAACATGAGCGTGGTTGGCAAAGTCGGCGAGAAATTGGCCGTGACTGCGAACTTCGACAACAATAACTCTTTCGATTTTCAAAATAACATGAAAGTCGAGTACACCGGATTCAAAGAAGATATTCTACAAAAACTGGAAATCGGTAACGTAAGTCTTCCGTTGAACAATACCCTCATCCAAGGTGCTCAAAATTTGTTCGGGATAAAGGCGAAGCTTCAATTCGGAAAACTGAATGTCACGACCATCGCTTCTACTCAACGAGGAAAAGTCGAATCAATCAATATTCCCGGAGGTGGAACCGGGCAAGGCCGTCCGTTTGAAATCATTGCATCCAACTACGATGAGAATAGACACTTTTTCCTCGGGCATTTTTTCCGTGACAATTATCGCAAATGGATTTCTAATTTGCCTCAAGTCACATCCGGCGTAAATGTGACGCGTGTTGAAGTTTATATCCTCAACCGTAACAACGACACACAGACACTTCGAAACGTAGTCGGCTTAATGGATCTTGGTGAAGGACGTAGAATTTACAATAACTCCACTGTTGCTTCGAGAGGCCAAACACTACCTGCGTGGAATGATGCAAATAACTTATGGTTCAGCGGCACAAATAATCCTGCAGGAAAATTAGACAACGTAAGTCGCGTTGCTGACAACGTCACTACCGATCTTACAAATCTCGGCCTTGTCAACGGCGTTGATTTTGAAAAGGTAACAGGGGCAAGAAAACTCGCCCAGACTGAATACACTTTTCAACACCAGCTCGGGTACATTACGCTTACGCGGAAACTTCAAAATGATGAGGCGATTGCCGTAGCGTACGAGTATACGTATCAAGGACGTTCCTACAAGGTTGGCGAATTATCTGAAGATTATTCCACGTTAAAAGATGAAGACATCGTGTTTCTGAAATTAATCAGGCCACGTAAGATCAGTATCAGGGATGAAAAGAACAGGATTATTCCTACCTGGGATCTGATGATGAAAAACATTTATAACCTAAATGTAAATCAACTTACACGGGATGGTTTTCAACTTCGGATCATTTACCGTGATGACCGCACAGGTATTGACAATCCCCAATTACAGGAAGGAAGCACTACGCTTCGCGAGCGTCAGTTGATTGAAGTGTTCGGCCTGGATAAATTAAATCCTGTTAATGATCCTCAGCGTGATGGAAACTTCGACTTCGTTGACAACATCACCATCAACACCACTACCGGGCTAATTATTTTTCCATATCTCGAGCCATTCAGGGAAGCGCTTCGAGAAGCGTTCAAGAGTCAGCCCAACGAAGATTATTTAATTCAAAAATATTCTTACGACACGCTATATCGAACCACAAAAGCTGACGCAGAATTATTTGCAACAAAAAATAAATTCTTCCTCAAAGGTTCTTACAGCGCAGGCTCCTCGCGGGAAATCCTTATTCCTGGATTTGGTGTTTCTCAAAACTCCGTAAAAATATACGCAGGCGGTGTGCCGCTGATCGAAGGAACCGACTACCAGGTTGACTATACTTTCGGAAAAGTCACCATCCTAAATGAAAGTATTTTAAGCTCGGGAAAAAATATACAAGTTCAATATGAGCAGTCTGATCCCTTTGCTTTTCAAACACGAAGTCTCCTTGGAACGCGTTTCGATTACAAGCTTAATGATGATGTGAATTTTGGATCGACATTATTGTATTACAACGAACGCCCGATTATTAGTCGCAACCAAATTGGAACAGAGCCCGCGCGAAATCTTGAATATGGCTTTGATTTTAATGTTCGAAAGGAGAGCAGGTTTCTCACAAAAATGGTTGATGCACTGCCTTTCGTTCAGACAAAAGAAAAATCAACGATCAACTGGACTGGCGAATTCGCTCAACTTCTTCCCGGAACATCAAATATCATTGACGGAGAAGGCACTGGCTACATTGACGATTTCGAAAATACCGCAACGCCATACTCGCTCATGACTTGGCAGGGCTGGAAACTTGCAGCTACACCCATACTCGATCCAAGATTTAATCCATATGGGCCGGGCGTTAAAGATCCGAGGTTGAACGACAATCGCGCCAAGCTTGCCTGGTACTCTGTCGATAATCAATTTTACAGAACCGGTGGCCAATTCAAACCAGAAAACATAACGGAAAAAGATCTGCAAAACCATTATGTAAGACCCGTTGGTCCAAACGAAATCTTTCCTTATTACCAACGCCAGCAAGCAATCTATTTCCAAACTATTTTTGATTTGGCCTACTACCCTTCTGAACGCGGACCGTATAACTATAATCCCAATCTATCTCCATCTGGCGTACTGAATCCAGGCAACATAAAAAACAACTGGGCAGGTATAACAACTGCCGTGAGAACGGAAGTTGACTTTGACAAAGCGAATATTGAATATGTTGAGTTTTGGTTACTCGATCCATTCATCGATACCGAAAACGGAAAAGTGATTGTCAGTGGCAAGAACACCGGAGAGGTTAACAAAACAGGTGGAAAAGTTATTTTCCAATTGGGAAGCATCTCAGAGGACGTGGCGAGGGATTCAAAACATGCTTTTGAAAATGGTTTGCCAGCGGATGGCACGCTTGAAGTTGGTGCTACTAAAAATGAATGGGGATACGTAACGACTCAGCAATATTTAAACAACGCCTTCGACGTCTCTGCGACTTCTCGAGCAAACCAGGATGTTGGATTGGATGGTTTACCCGATGCTAAAGAACAAGAATTCGATTACTTCCGAGATTACATTTCAAAACTTCCTGCTGGTCTTGATCCTGCCGTGAGGGAAGCAATTGAACGCGATCCATCAGGTGATAACTTTCAATATTTTTTTGGCGATGAACTTGACGCTGCCGGGATGCAGATTCTTCAGCGTTATAAAAATTTCAACGGCATGGACGGAAACTCACCCGTAAACACTGGCAACTCCGCAATTGCAAAGTCGGCAACACAAACACCTGACAACGAAGACTTGAATGCAGACAACACGCTGAGTGAGTTGGAAGAATATTACGAGTACGACTTTGACCTTCTGCCTGGACAGCAAGACATTGGAAAAGAATACATCGTTGACAAGATCAAGACCGTGGCATCAAAAGAAACGAATGAAACCGTTACATGGTATCTCTACCGTATTCCGGTTCGGGACTTTGAAAGAAAATTCGGTAACATCAGTGGGTTCAAATCTATTCGTTATGCAAGGATGATTCTTACTGGGTTTGAACAACCTGTGGTTTTGCGCATGACCAATTTCAGGATGATCGGAAGTCGCTGGAGAAGATATAAAGCAGACATGCGTGGTGGAGGATTTGAAAATGACACGGAGCCAAATTTTAATGACTTTGCAGTAAGCGTTGTAAATCTTGAAGAGAATGGCGCGTATGAGCAAATCGATCCGGCATCGAAATTTCCAACGTCACCATATCGAATTCCACCGGGTGTTAGGCGAGATCGTGATAACACGTCTTCTGTTTCGCGTCAGTTGAACGAGCAATCAGTGCAGTTGTGTGTTGATGATCTCAAGGATGGCGATGCGCGGGCAATCTTCAAAAATGTTACTGTTGATTTATTCAACTACGGCAGAATTAAAATGTATTTCCATGCAAACAGTCTCGCGTCAGATGATGAGTTACGAGGCTTCTTGCGCCTGGGTACGGACTTCGATCAAAATTACTACGAAATAGAAATACCATTAAAAATATCCGCGGTAGGACAAAACACGGACCCTAACGCTAGAGAAATCTGGCCCGAAGAAAACGAAATTGATTTGGATCTTGACGCGCTCTATGGTTTGAAAGCAAGTCGTGACCGTGAGCGCTTCACGACCACAGAACTTTATCCATTGCGAGGCGGCCTTCAAGTTGGCAGGCATCTAATTCGAATGGTTGGACGACCTGACCTAAGCAGCGTGCAATTGATGATGATCGGTGTGCGGAATCCGAAGACTGATGACCAACGTTCATATGCTGCGTGCATTTGGGCAAATGAATTACGTGTAACAGATTTCAATCGAAAAGCTGGATGGGCAATTAGCAGCACATTGAGCGCTAAACTTGCTGACTTCGCGACAGTGACAAGTGCACTACGCCACACAACTTTTGGATTTGGAAGTGTGAGTTCAAAAATTGGTGAACGTAGCCGCGATGAAACAACAACATATGATATCTCAGCGAATGTAAATGTCGATAAACTTTTACCTGCGAAAAGTGGATTGAAGCTCCCGATGTTCGTGAGTTATGAAAACACGACAATCAATCCAAACTATGATCCCGCGAACCCGGATATGAAATTATCGGCCGCGCTCAAGTACAGCACGAGCGAAGAACGAAACGATTTCAAAAAACTGATTCAAGACAAAACCACCAGGCGAAGTTTCAACTTCGTAAATGTGCGAAAGGTCAAAACAAAGCAGGATGCAAAATCACACCTTTATGATATTGAAAATCTAAGTCTGAGCTATTCATACAGTGAAGCCATTCAGACTAACTTTCTAACAAAAGAAAATCTGCTGAAACAATACAAAGGTTCCGTTGCCTATACGTTTGCTCCCAAAGCCACCGGGATTGAGCCATTCAAAAATATCAAAGGTCTCAAGTCTCCTTACTTAAGGTTTATCAAAGACTTTAACCTCAGCTTGCTTCCTTCAAGCTTAAGTGTTCGTGGCGATCTTGATCGTTCATTCGGGAAAAAAATCTATCGCAATTCAACCGGCACCTATGGATCATATTCTTATTCGCAAGCCAATTACCTGAAGTATTTCACTTTCAACAGGACGTATAATCTCCGATGGAATTTTTCAAAATCACTTTCGTTTGAATACAACGCACGCGCAAACGCCATCATTGACGAACCGGAAGGTGACCTTGACACACAACAGAAAAAAGATAGTGTCATTAACAATTTGAAAAACTTAGGTCGTATGAAAAACTTCGACCAAACTTTCACCGTCAACTATACGTTGCCACTTGACAAATTCCCCATTACTGATTGGCTCGGCGCAGAATATCGCTACCAGGCCGGTTTCAACTGGAAGGCAGGACCCGTAAACATTCCTGACTCAATTGCTGCAAAGAAAAATTTGCAAGATCTTCCTGATGATCTCGATTTTAAAAACACAATTCAAAACAATCGCGACAACAACTTCTCTGGCAGAATAGATTTAGTGAAGCTGTATAATAAAATAAAATTTCTGAAAGATTTTAACGCTCCACCCAAACCCACAGTGACTGCAAAACCACAGCCAGGGAAACCAGTTGTGAGAGACACCGTGAAGACAACACCGGGTCTCGTGAAAGGATTCTTCCGGTTGCTCATGTCAGTGCGGCAAATCAGTGGAACATACACACTAACTGAAGGAACGATTCTTCCGGGGTTTACAAAATCACCTAATCTTTTCGGCATGGATAAAGATTGGAATGCGCCAGGATGGAAGTTTATTCTTGGAAATCAAGATCCAAACATAAGATATAAAGCTGCAGCGAATGATTGGCTCACGAAAACGCCATCGCTCACTATGCCATTCAGTCAATTGAGAAATGAAACAATTTCATTGCGTACTAACGTTGAACCGACACCCGATTTCAAAATTCAACTGGATATAAAAAAGGAGAACAGCTCGTCTTACCAGGAGATTTTCAGATTCGATTCACTCATGAACAATTATTCCAGCTTAAGTCCAAGCCGAAGCGGAAGCTATAAGATTTCATTCATGACAATCCAAACTGCTTTTGATAAAACCAATGGTAGCGCTGTTTCCAATGTGTTCGAAAAATTTGAAGAAAATATTGTTGAGGTTCGAAGGAGATTCCGTGAGCTTCCGCACAACGGAGAATATGACAGCACTTCACAGGATGTTGTCATTCCTGCTTTCATCGCGGCTTATTCGGGCAAGAGCGCGAGCACTGTGGGGCTAAGTCCATTCCCCGGAACACCGATGCCGAACTGGCGTGTTGATTACAGTGGACTAAATAAAATCCCAGCGTTAAAAGAAGTGTTCCAGTCGATTACAATTTCGCACGCGTATCAATCTTCGTATTCTGTTTTGAATTATTCAAACTCGTTACAATTTGAAGATCCATTCAAAGTTGGGATTGACAGGCCTATTGAAAATTATAACAAAAAATATTTCGGTGAGAACATCGATGGCAAATTCGTTCCGGTTTATGTTATCAGTCAGGTTTTAATCTCCGAACAATTTGCTCCGTTGATCGGCGTGAACGTTCGTACAAAAAACAGGCTCACGGCTCGTGCTGAATATAAAACCAAACGCGACCTGGCGTTGACGATCTCCAACGCGCAGATTACGGAAATGGACAGCAAGGATGTGTCGATGGAAATCGGCTATACAAAAAATAATATGAAGCTTCCATTCCGCTCACAGGGCCGGGTTATTGTTTTGAAAAACGATGTGACTTTCCGGATGAACGTAACAGTCAGTGACAGCAAAACTATTCAGCGCAAAATTGATGACATCAATAAAGTGACAAATGGGAATGTGAACTTCCAGCTTCGCCCGAACTTGAGCTACGTTGTGAATCAAAAACTTACGCTGCAAGCTTACTTTGAACGCAACATCAACAAGCCGCAGGTTACAAATTCTTACCCAAGGTCAACAACCCGTTTCGGAGTGCAGGTTCGCTTTAGTCTCGCGCAATAATTCACCTTGTTGGATGGAGATTTTCCGTTATTTTTGAGTCCCTAAAAACTGAATTAAAATGAACATTCCTGACGGACTCAAGTACACCAAAGACCACGAGTGGATTAAAATTGATGGTAACATCGCTATTGTTGGTATCACTGACTTCGCGCAAAGCGAATTGGGAGATATTGTATACGTTGATATTTCCACTGTGGGACAGGATGTTAAAGAGCACGATGTTTTTGGAACAGTTGAAGCTGTGAAAACGGTGTCTGATCTATTTATGCCTGTTACCGGTAAGGTCATCGAAGTGAATTCGATCCTTGATGCTAGCCCGGAAAAAGTAAACGAAGATCCTTACGGATCGGGTTGGATGATTAAAATTGAAATGAAAGGCACTGATTCAGACCTGCTTTCTGCGGCCGATTATAAAGCACTTATTGGAAAATAATTAGTGTTTTCGTTTCCGATTTTTGATTAAGTTTTGAAGCTGAGCAACCATTTTTAATAACTCCTTGTTTTAATTAGCAAACGCATAACAAATTCAATATCTAGCGCTTACGCATTATGATAGAATTGCCAGTAATTCCAGCTCAGGAAAAAAGACGCAAGCCAGATTGGCTCCGTGTGAAATTGCCTGTGGGTCCGGATTACGCGCGGGTGCGAAAGCTTGTCGACAATTATAAGCTTCACACAATTTGTGAAAGTGGAAATTGCCCAAACATGGGCGAGTGCTGGGGAGCAGGAACAGCAACGTTCATGATCCTTGGAAATATTTGTACACGCAGCTGCACGTTTTGTGCAGTAGCCACTGGTCGTCCCACAGAATATGACGCTGATGAACCTCGCCGGGTAGCAGAAGCCATCAAATTAATGCAGGTGAAGCACGCTGTTATTACGTCGGTGAACCGCGATGAGTTGAAAGATCGTGGTGCTGAAATCTGGTATCAAACTGTTGTTGAAACTAAAAAGGTTAGCCCGGAAACTACAATCGAGACGTTGATTCCTGATACAAAAGGAAATTGGGACGCGTTGCATCGAATGATCGAAGGAGGACAAGAAGTGGTTTCACATAATATGGAAACCGTGAGCCGTTTGTATCGCAACGTTAGACCGCAAGCGAAATACGAACGAAGCCTTGAGCAAATCAAAAGAATCAGGGAAGCCGGCAAGCGAACAAAATCTGGAATTATGCTTGGCTTAGGAGAAACCAAAGACGAAGTTTTCCAGGCAATGGATGACCTGGCTGCCAATGGTTTGCTAATTCTTACTCTTGGACAATACTTGCAACCAACAAAGCTTCATCACGAAGTCATTGAATTTATTCACCCGGAAACCTTTGACATGTATCGTGAAGAAGGTTTACGCCGCGGATTGCGATATGTGGAATCTGGCCCGCTTGTCCGGTCATCTTATCACGCTGAACGCCACGTTAACGTTCCTCTTGACTAAGCTGTCTTCTCAAACTGTGTAGCGCAGTGGGCATCAGCCATTCTGTTTTTTATCTTCACTGAAGCGTCTTAATATCTTTTTCAACGCATTGAAATCATCAAATAGCTGACTTGACTCATGCGGCATAAATTTTTGTCGCGGCATACCAAATTTTGTAAAACTAAGCCAAGAAGGTATGAAAAAACTGATGTTCATTTTGATGGCCGCTGCTGCGATGAGTTGTGGTGATGGTTCCAATCGATCGAGCGAACGTGATGATGATGCAACGAACACTGATGCCGACAAAACGGAACAGGCTGCGCCTGACACTGCAACAAACGGAGGTGTTCAGTCCGACACAACTTCAACGTTTGATCGTGATCGCGATGCTGAAGTAAACAACCCAGACAACTCGGGCAAAACTGGAACATCCGTGACAAAGGAAAAAGAAAGTCGCAGCAAAACAGGCTCGTCTCAAAAAAATAGCATAAAATAAAGTTTATTTTAACAAAAAGCAGTAGGTGCGCAGTCGTCTACTGCTTTTTTTAAAACAGCCTTCACAAGATTCCATTACTTATTCTCCGTAATGTCCGGCATAATCCGCCCTTCCCGATTTGCGATCTCCCAAGCGGTAAAGAAAACCAACGTTGCGCGCTTCGCCAGCAAATCAAAATCGATTTTTGAAACCTCATCTGTTACACGGTGATAGTCTTCATGAACGCCGTCGAAGTAAAAAATGATTGGAATATTTTTCTTTGCAAAATTCCAATGGTCCGAGCGTTGATAAATTCTCTCCGGATGGTTTGGATCATTGTATGTGTAATCGAATATCAGGTTGGTGTAAGTCTTGTTTGTAGATTCACTCAATGTGTGTAATTCCATTGAAAGTTTATCTGAGCCAACAACATAAACATAAGGTGCGCTGTCTTTGTGTTGAGGATCTTTTCTTCCAATCATATCAATATTCAAATCAACAACTGTTTTCTCCAATGGGAAAACTGGATTTTCAGAATAATATCCGGAACCAAGCAACCCTTCCTCTTCTCCAGTCACGGTCATAAAAAGCATGCTTCTGCGCGGACCTTTTCCATCTTTCTTCGCCTGTGTAAAAATTTTTGCAAGCTCCATCACTGCCACTGTACCTGATCCATCATCGTCCGCTCCATTATTAATAAGATCACCATCTCCGGAAGGTTTTTTTCCAATGTGATCATAATGAGCGGTAATAATTACAACCTCGTCTTTTTTATCAGTTCCCTCCAGATATCCCAAAACATTTTCGCTCTTCACCGTTGTCACCTTCATTGACGTTTTGAAAGTGAAGGTTGATGGTTTTATTTTCTTCAGTGGTGCTTTCTTTACGTCCGTTATAATTGCTTTGGTGAGCTTTTCAATTGAAATATTCATTAGCTGGGAAGCAAATTCCGGAGTGGTGAAA
>CBQWHS010000084.1:0-10276 GCA_967728665.1 uncultured Chryseosolibacter sp.
AATACAAACTCAATCAATACACCGCTCACGTTTAATTTCTAATGACAATTCTGGGTTAATTAAAAATCTTTCGCGTTTGTGTCTAAATCCCTTCTCGGCAAAAAACAAAAAAGCCTTCCAGTCGAAACCAGAAGGCTCTCAATTCTATATAAATAAGGAATTAATCCTTTTTCTGCTCTTTCTTAGTCTTCAAAAAGTCTACATATCCTAATGCTGTGGCAAAGCCGATCAATACAGCAACAATGGCGATGAAAATGTTAGCTCCCTGTCCTACGTAGTCGTGAAACATAATTGTTTTGTTTTCAAGGCAAATCTAGCGGTTTACCACGAATTCAGAAATGAATTTTAAGTTAAAATTGCGAATACGATTTCAACTATGAGTAATGTATTGATGTTGAGCAATTCAACGCTGCCCGGAGCTGAGTTCTTCAGCTGGCCGCAACAGTTCGTCAAGCAGTTTCTGAAAAACGGTGGCCGTAATCTGATCTTCATTCCCTTTGCTGCGGTGACGTTTTCATTTGATGAATACGAAGAAAAAGTAAAAGCCGTTTTTGAAGGGATGGGTTACTCACTGCAAAGTATTCACCATCAAGATGATAAGATAAACGCCATTGCCAAATGCGATGGAATTGTTATCGGCGGTGGGAACACTTTTGCGTTGTTGGCTCGCCTTTACGATCAACACCTTGTCGATGCGATTAAATCAAAGATTAGCGCAGGAACGCCATACATCGGTTGGAGCGCAGGAGCAAATCTTGCTGGCTCAACAATTATGACAACGAACGACATGCCGATCGTACAACCACAAAGTTTCAATGCACTGGGCCTGGTTCCATTTCAGATCAATCCACATTACCATGAGTTGAAGTTTCAGGATCAGGGTGGAGAGACCCGGAAAGAGAGACTCGAAGAATTTATTGCCATGAATCCCAACCTGAAAGTTGTTGGTCTTCCGGAGGGAATGGGAATTGTGAAACAACTAAATCGGCTTTCACTGGTTGGCAACGGCATTGCAAAACTGTATGTATTCGGGCAGGAAATCCGCGAGCTATATTTCGGGGAAGACATTTCGTTTCTTCTTCAATAAATCAGCTGTCTTTTAAAACTTCATCGAGAGTGTAGAAAATTTTGAGGCCGCGCTCTTTGGCTATCTTCACGTCCTGGTCGGCACCTTTCGATTCTCCTGGAAGTCTTAAAACGGCATCGCATTTTGACAGGAGCCGCTCCGCGACTGGATATGCAATTTCACTATAAACGGCATCACCAATTTTTTTGGAACCTCCGGCTCGCATCAGCGGAAGCGCGACCCATTCTCCAATCATCGGAATATGGCCAGCGCGAAATAATGGAAGCGCCACAGATTCCAGGTAATGGAGATTTTTTTCCATGAGAACCGGATCATCATTGGTACCACTTCGGTAAGGACCTGCAATTAAAATCAGCATATATTTTTTTTAGCAAAGAAATGGCGTGGAAGCGTCACCGCTACTTAATATAGATTAAGAAATTATTCTTGCCGTATCTTTTTTCGAATTACGCTTAAAAATTCCGGAGTGATGCCGAGATACGAGGCGATTTGTTTCAACGGGATGCTTTCAATAAACTTTGGATATTTTGCAACGAAGTTTTGATAACGTTGCTCAGCCGACATCGATAGACTTTCTACCATTCGAAGTTGTTCACGGATGTAGGCGTTTTGAATAATGATTCGAAAAAACCGTTCAAATTTCGGAACCTCTCGATAGAGTTTTTCCAAATCGTTCTTATCAAGTTGAAATATAGTTGACTCTTCGAGTGCATCAATATGAAATAGCGCTGGCTTGCCTGTGGCAAAGCTGAACATGTCCGTCACCCACCAATCATGAATAGCGAACATGATGATATTTTCATTTCCACCGCTGTCGCTGTAGTAGGCTCGCAAAACTCCACTTTTAACGTAATTGATGTGCGAGCAAATCTCACCATGCTGAAGAATAATTTCTTTCTTATTGATGTGTCGAACGCTAAGTTTAGAAGTAAACAACATTTCCTCTTCTTCCGTGAGGGAAATATGCTTCGAAATATTTTTTACGATGCAGGAATAATCCATGCGACAGCATTAATCAGATGCCAAGTTCAGTTTTATTCTTTCGTAAGACTTCGATGATGAAAGCGACATGTTCAGCCAGATCAACACCAAGTAATTCTGCGCCCTTATAAACCTCCTCGCGCTCAACCTTCGCTGCGAAACTTTTATCTTTTAATCTTTTGATCACCGACTTAGGTTCAAGTGTTGTAATGCCATCCGGGCGAACATGGCAGCAGGCAACGATGAACCCCGTCAATTCATCACTGGCAAGCAAAGCCTTATCAAGTGTATTTGTGCAAGGAACGTTCCACTTGGTGTAATGTGCCGAGATCGCGTGAGAAATTTTTTCTTCACCCATGCCACGAAGTCTTTCAACGATCACTTTCGGATGTTTTTCCGGGAACGCTTCGTAATCAGCGTCATGTAGCAATCCTGCTATAGCCCATTCTTCTTTGTCTTCGCCAAATTTTTCTGCGTAGGCTTCCATCACTAATTCGAGCGTTCGCATGTGACGGAGCAAGCTGACACTTTTTGTTAATTCCGTAAGAATTGTTCTGGCTTCGGAACGTGTGATCATACAGCTAAACCAGTTTTTTCTTCCGGTCAGTGTAGAATAAGTTTATGCCGGCCAGTAGCAGGAAAATGCCAAGGATAACCAGAATGATCACCATCCGGGTGCTGCGAAGTTCGAGTGATTTGATTGTGTCCTCTTTGCGCAAAATGTCAAGTTCTTTTTCCTTTTCCTGGAAGCTCATGGCCAGTTCCATCTGCGCTATGTTGCGACTGCTTTCGTCTCCATAGATTTTTTCCCTCGCCTCATCATACTTCAATTGCATCTGATACGCCTCCTTGAATTTTCCCTGGTTGGAATAATTTTCGGCACTGGCTTTATAAATCGCGGGCGTCATTGTGAAAGCCTGAAGTTCGTCAGTTAATTTTTTTGCATGGTCAAGATAGGCCTGGGCCTCTGCCGATCTTTTCGCTTTAACAAACATGATCCCGAGGTTCGTCTCGATATTTAAAATTCCAAGTGTGTTGCCAGTAGCTTTTTCGATGGATAATGCTTTTTCATAATACTCGGCGGCCTTATCAAAATTGTCTTGCCGGAAATAGATGTTTCCAAGATTGATTAGAGGATCGGCTGATTTCAATCCGTTTTTTTCACTCAATGCAAACGCATCGTTATAAAATTTTTCCGCCTTGTCATACATCTGAATATCGGTGTATAAATTTCCAAGGTTGTTCATTGTGCCGATGATTCTTACACTGTCGCCCGACTCATTGAAAACTGCAAAAGATTCCTCCAGGTATTTCATTGCACGCTGGTAATCTTTTTTCAGGGAATAGATTGTAGCGATGTTATTTTTAGACGTGGCGATGCCTTCATTGTTTTTTAGATCGGTATAGATCTTCAGTGACTTTAGATAATATTCGAGAGATTTATCAAGAGCACCTTGATTCCGGTAGGCAACGCCCAAATTATTATACGCCGCAGCCATTCCTTTGTCATCGTTAATTTCAGTGGCAAGGTTGAGTGCCTCCCGAGCGTAGCCCAACGCTTTGATTGGATCTGATTGTAAATTTGCACGAAACATTTCGTTTAGTGTTTTTACTTTTTGATCGCCTTGTGCCGTTTTAAGAACGTTTTCGAGGCTGTCGATCTTTTGTGCAAATGCTGTAAAACACGTAAGAACAAGTAAAATGAGCGTGAGCGATCTGTGGGTCATAACATGGGTTGTGTAGACCCTAAAAATAGAAAAAATGCGTGAGATTAGAGGATGATAAATAAATTGTCCACTAACATAAAAGCTGGAATTTTATCCGCAGGATTTTACATTTTTATTTTATGAGAAACATTAGAATAGTAATTGCGTTGTGTGTAAGCCTGGCAGCATTCACATTACACGCACAATCAAAGGCAGAAGAACAGGCTGTGACAGATGTTGTTAACCGTTTATTCGAAGGGATGGAGGCTCGTGACACAACATCAATGCGAACTGTTTTTGCAAAAAATATATCGATGGTATCAATTTCAAAAGACAAGAATAATGAAGTTCTATTGAAAAAAGAGGAATCCATTTTGCCATGGTTGAAAGGTGTTGCCGGCGTTCATGAAACCTACTTTGAAGAAATCTGGGATTTAAAAATCCAGATTGATGGTGAATTTGCACAGGCATGGTGCGACTATGCATTTTATTTGGGCAACACGTTTCATCATTGTGGTGTGGATGCTTTTCAGTTGTATAAATCGAAAGAGGGCTGGAAAATTTTTCAGCTCGCAGATACCCGAAGAAAAGATGGATGCAATATTCCGAAACAGATTTCGGACAAACATAAATAGGCGAACGATCAGTGATGAGGAAAATTCAGTTCACTTTGTTTTTGTTGCTGATTGCTGTTGCCGGTCATGGTCAACAAACAGTTACAACGGTAATTCTCGTCCGTCATGCAGAAAAAGGCAATGATGGAACAGACGATCCGGATTTGACGCCGGAGGGAAATGAGCGCGCCAGGAAACTTGCTACACTATTTTCATCAGCTTCAATTGACGCCGTTTATTCAACAAAGTTTAAGCGGGCAAGAAATACTGTAACACCGTTGGCGCACCAAAAAGGAAAAGAGGTTGTTGTGTATGATAACATAGCACCCGAAACCATTGATCAGATTTTATCCAGACACAACGGTCAGACAATTCTAGTTGCCGGCCATTCGAATACCATTCCAAAAATCGCCAATCAACTTTTAGGTAAAGATCAATTTCAAATGTTTGCCGACAGCGACTATGGAAACATTATCATCGTTTCAATTGTTGAGAAGGGAAGAGTAGCGACATTCACTTTGTTAAAGTACTGATGCACCGCAGCACGGATCGCAGCGACACCCCGCAGTGGCGATGGCATTTTGCGCGCCGGCACGAGGAGAAAAGCTTACAGTGGATTGACTGACGAAGAAATTAAGGAAGTCGATAGGTGGGTGAAACAAAATACCGTTGAACGATTTGGGCCTGTGCGCAGTGTAAAGCCCGATCTCGTTTTTGAAATTGCCTTCGAGGGAATCAATCGCTCGTCAAGACATAAATCTGGAATCGCGTTACGTTTTCCGCGAATGTCGCGTTGGCGAAAAGACAAGCATGCCAAGGAAGCGAACACGATTAGCGATTTAAATTCACTGTTGAAGTTTGCGCAAGGGGAGACGGACTAATTATTCACCTTTTGGAATTTCATCCGGAACAGATAACGGAAATAATGAAATGTAGTCTTTACAATTTTCATCTTGGATTTGCCCACGCGCTTGCTTGAATGTAATTCCATGGGTACTTCGATAATTCTAGCATTACACCAAATTGACTTGGTGAGAATTTCAAGCATGCAGACGAACCCTGATTCTTCAATTATTTTGTGATTATAGCGCTGATCTATTCTCCGGAGTAACGAAACTCCATAAACCCGATAAAATGAACTTAGCGTGAGCACTTTTACATCGAATAAAAATCGATAAGTAAAATTCGCTACAGCGGATATAAATTTTCGAATGAAGGAAGTCTGATCGAATCCACCGCCTTGAGCATAAACTGAGGCGAGCACCAAATCATATCCATGCTTATTCAACATCAACATTGTTTGCAGGATAGTAAGATCTGAAGTGCAATCGGCTTCAACAGTAATTACGATGTCGTTGTCATTCACCTGGCGTGTAAGTATCCAACTGAATCCGGCATTGAATGCAGCTCCAGGCCCTCGATTAATCCCATCTCCAAGGACGATGGTTTGACTGGAAGAAAAAGTTGATTGAATGAGACTGCTTGAGTTATCTGTCGATCCGTCATCTGAAAACACATAGAAAACCTCGCTATCCAATTTCAATGAGGACAACTCGCGATGAAGGTTGACGATATTTCCCTCTTCGTTATAGATCGGGATCAGAAAATAAATCATTCAGACCTTATTAGTTTTTTTGAATCTCCGCAAGAGTCAATTGAATTGCATCCTTCAATCGGACCTTAGGTTGGTATCCCAAAATCTGTTTTGCTTTAGCGAGGTCTGGAATTCTCCGCTGGATATCTTTGTACTTCCCGAACACTTCACTCATCGGCACCAACTTGAGTTTGAGCTCCTTTTTTGTATTCGCAATTTCGTGAATGAGTTTCGCGGTGTCGATGACCGATAGCTCTTCATCGTTACCAATATTAATTACTTCTCCAATCGCTTTTGGATTTTCGAGTGCTAGAATTGTGCCATTGACAAGATCAGAGACAAATCCCATCGAGCGTGTCTGGCTTCCATCACCATGAATAATAACTTCCTGGTCTTTCAAAATCGATTGAATGAAAATTGGAACGTGGCCGCCACTCCACGCAAAACTTGATCGCGGGCTGAACGCACCAAAGTATCGCAGAATTACAACGGGTACTTTATGATCATTATAATATCCAAAGGCAAGCTGCTCTCCATAAAGTTTTGATACAGCATAGCTCCATCGCTTGATCATACTTGGACCAAGCAGCAGGTCGCCATCTTCACGCAAAGGCAAGTCTGGTGACATACCATAAACATCCGACGTTGAGGCGAACACCACTTTGCATCCCCACATTTTAGCAGCTTCAAAAACATTTACAGTTCCTTGCGTGTTCACTTGCAACGTAGGAAGACTGATATCTTTCTCTGCAATTTTTTTCACAGCGGCAAGGTGGATAATCGTGTCTACATCTTTACTCAGGATTTTCAGTGTATCGAAATCCATAATATTTACTTTGTAGAATCGAAAAGCTGGGTGAGCAGCGATACTTTTAATATTGTCTAAATGGCCATAAGACAAGTCATCAATTCCAATAACAGAATAACCCTTCGACAATAATTCTTCAACGAGATGTGAGCCGATCATCCCGGCAACGCCTGTGATGAGAATGTTCTTTTTCATAAGTTTGAATCAAACCGAATTGCAAGAATAGTGAAACAATTGACAAGTATTATAGATGCTATTCAGAAAAGGAGAATTTTTATTCTTGGTTTCGTTTTTATTGCTCTTGTTGGAACATTGGGTGTCCATGTCTTTAACGCCGTTGGCGATGGCAAATATTTTCTGTTGCACGAAGATGAAGTAATTTACTACTGCTCAGGTAAATTGTTTGCCGCTACTAACTCCGTTCGAGCCGAGGGTTGTATTGACGAAAATGTATCACGAATTGGAGAAATGAATTGGTATGGGCCTGGATATAGTATCATTTATGGTACGGTGTTTAAAGTCTTCGGAGATGGACCGACTGTTTTTATTTGGTTCAACGTTGCTTTGGCAGCCGGATGTATCATTCTGCTTTTCTTCTTGCAAACCAGTCTTGAGAACAGGTTGATTATCATCAATTGCCTGATGTTGACTCAGCAATTCAACGTTTACATTTTTACATACTTTCCCGAAACGCTAGTTATTTTTCTTGCGACTGTACTGTCAGTTCTGCTTGCCAATTATTCTTTATCGACTGCGGCCAAGGCTTCGTGGCTCACTGCATTTATTGTTTGTGTGTTTATTTTCATGATGGTTCGCGTCACATTCATTTTTTGGCTTGTTGCCCTTGTGCCGTTTGCGAAAAATAGAAAACAATTCGCCCTTCGATTGTTAGCGTTTGTTGGATGCGTCTTTATTGCACTTCTCTATATGCGGTATTTCACAGCTCCACCATACGCAGGGTCGATGCATAAAATTAATTATCTTTTTTCAGGCAATATTCCGCGGTTTCTAGTAGAAACAGTTAGCGCAGTGTGGTCTAATGTGCGAACGTTGTTAGTTGAAAGAACGTCTGCTACCAACGTTTTAATTAGCTTAGTGATTATTGTGGGCATTTTCTTTATCAGAAAGAAGAATCCGCTTGCGTTCGCTGGAGTCTTAATCAGTTTGTGCGTCATTGGAGTGCTGTTTGCATACTACATCGTCGGTCAGTTTTATTTCATAAAGCAATCCGATATGCTTTTGCCTTTGCTTATTGTGGCCATAATCGTTTCCGCGCCAAGACTCGTTTTTGCCTATGGTTTACTGATTGTGATAATGATTGTTTATCCGAGTCCTCTAAGAAAGATGAAATTGGCAATAGAGGATGGACGAAATGCATTTGTTCAATATCAGGCCTCTCGGGATTTCAAAAATAGTCTTAATGAAATCGCTAACCATATTCAGGGGAAGTCGACAAATATTCTGTATTGTTACAATGAATTTCCATATGGAAACGCTGCCGAAGCTTTGCTTCCATTTGCTACGAAAGCTGGTAATCCAATTCTTTACACAACAAACATTGTGGACCCGAATGCAGACCCAACCGTAAAGTTTGTGATGCATAACCGATTGAAGATTCATTATATACTCAGTATGAATCCATTAGTTGTCGATTCTTTAAAGGAAGTTCACGCAACGCCCTATTATCATTTATATCAACTTCCGAACTCAACCCAGAAATGAAACTTGTTACTGTATTAGGTGCTCGTCCACAATTCATAAAGGCTGCTGCGCTGAGCAGGCTTATCAAAGGTGACGCAAGTTTGAATGAAATAATTATTCATACGGGCCAGCACTATGATGCAAATATGAGCGATGTGTTCTTTGACCAGATGCAAATTCCCAAACCAAATTTTAATTTATCAGTGCAGTCATCGCGGCATGGTCAGATGACGGGAAAAATGATGGAGGGCATCGAAGAAGTTTTATTATCGGAAAAACCTGATGTCGTGCTGGTTTACGGTGATACCAATTCGACAATTGCCGGCGCGCTTGCTGCGAAAAAACTTCATATCAAAGTCGCCCATGTTGAGGCAGGACTTAGGAGCTATAACATGCGAATGCCAGAGGAAATCAACCGTATACTAACGGACAGAATTTCTGATTACTTATTCTGTCCATCTTCGGCTGCAGTTGATAATTTAATGAAAGAGGGCTTTGCCAATATTCCATGCAAAATTTATGATGTAGGCGATGTAATGAAAGATGTTGCTGTTTTCTATAAAGAGAAAGGAGTGATTCCAAAGCTTAACATGCCTGATAAATTTCTCCTCGCCACAATTCATCGTGCAGAAAATACCGATGACAGAAAACGCTTATCTGGAATCCTAACGGCTTTGAATACTGTCGCGGAACAATTGCCAGTTATACTTCCTCTTCATCCAAGAACTCGCAAAATTATCACTGATTTAAATTTTCAATTCAATAAAAATTTTTTAATAACTGATCCGGTTGGCTACCTCGAGATGGTATACCTTCTTACTCATTGCAACCTGGTTGTAACGGACAGCGGAGGCTTGCAAAAGGAGGCATATTATTTTGATAAATACTGTGTCACAACGCGTGACGAAACAGAGTGGACGGAACTAGTTGAACACGGTTATAACATAGTGGCTGGGGCGGAGACTGAAAACATTGTGGCAGCGATCAATAGATTTTCTACGGTGAAGCGCAGCTTTCCAACGGTACTTTATGGGAATGGGACCACGAGTAAAAAGATAATTGAAGCGTTAAAAAAAGATTTGAAATAGCCGTTCATCCAATTAAACAACGAAGTGATCGAAAAAGCTAGCTAGGCAAATCTTTCTCAGTCATTCTTTCGTATCTTCAATAATGCGGTTTATGTTATTCCTCGGGGTTGTTGTGATGGCGAACGCGGTATTCGCGCAACAAAAATCCGATGAAATAAGAAAAAGCATTTTCTTCGGAGGCGGTAGCTACTATATCTCCGAAGAACAAGTGACCGAGCTGAATCATTGGCTTGATTCCATTCCAAATCTCCTCGACAAATACGACATTCATTTAATCAGCCATACTGATCCAATTGGCGGAAAAGAATACAACGAATGGTTGTCAAAAATGAGAAGCGGGGCCGTAAAAGGAATTCTCCTGGAACGAGTCATTCCAGAACACAAAATCACCACTAAAGACTGGGGCCTTGATAATGCCCTGTATCGCAACGACTCTTTCAATGGAATGAAAATGAACCGAAGGGTTGACGTAATTCTTTATCCGATTGTTTTTTAGCCGCTGGTCGACAGTCTTCTAGAAGTCCGCTTCCGGACACCTATTTTCATTAGCGAACGTAGATAATTGTAACAGAATTGCTTTTTTTGCCGTCTTAAGCTTGATTTCCCATTGGCACCATTATTGGCTTTCGGCCTCTGCCATGGTGATGAAGCCATGTTCAATCTTTTAAAAATTAACCCATGATAAAACTTAGGGACA